>JAKDNQ010000430.1 GCA_030456405.1 Nitrospira sp. | reverse complement strand
GCGATCTTTGGTCTGGACCGTCAACGGCGTCACAATGCTGCCGGGCAGGTCTTGCTGAATCTGAGCAGCCTGCTTACCGAAGGCCGCCGTGAGAGGGAGTGTATACAGTTGAGGAGCGCCGTCCTCATATTCCACACGCACAAACAGCAGAAACACGGCACTCGACCGGACAGGGATGGGCACGGATTCGACAATACGGACTGATTGAATCGCGCGGGCTTTCCCGGCAAACCAGCGCCGCGCCTTCAGGACGTCGGGCAAACGGGCTTCCAATGAGGAACGGGCTTCCCTTTCAAGAATACGCTCCCATCGCTCGGTGACTACCAGCATGATCAGCTTCAAGCCCCCTACACGTACGACTTGACGTCTTGCTCCGTGCGGAGTCGGCGATGCACCAGGAAAATATGAGCCGGCGAAGAGTGTGGATTGAGTTCGACATAGTTGCGCGGGCCATTCCACTGATACGAGGCATTCGTCAGCAGATCTTGCAACTCGAAAGGGTGCTGCGGATCAAGCATTAAGGGGTCGAGATCCAGCTGAACCCATCCGCTGTGGGTATGATAGGGACTCAAGTTGACGACAACCAAGATAACATTGGATCCATCAGAGGTGCTCTTGCTATAGCACATCAATTGATCGTTATCTGTTGCGTGAAAGTGCAGGCTCCCATTGCTGTGCAGCGACGGATTTTCCCGACGGATCCGATTGACCAGGCCAATAAACGTGTTCAAACTGTCGTCCCGCTCGATATTCCATTGTTTGATCTCGTACTTCTCTGAATTCAGATATTCCTCACTCCCCGCCTCCCGCGGGTGGTTTTCGCACAGCTCAAATGCGGGCCCATAGATCCCATAGCTCGCGCCTAAGGTCGATGCCAGAACCAATCGAGCCATGAAGGCGGGTCGGCCTCCCTGTTGAAGCTCCTCTGTCAAAATATCCGGCGTATTGGGCCAGAGATTGGGGCGGAAATATTCCTGGACCTCGCTCTGAGTCAGTTCCGTGAAGTACGCGATGAGATCCGCCTTTGAGCTACGCCAGGCAAAATAGGTATACGACTGGGTAAAACCCAGCTTCGCCAAACGATACATCACTTTGGGCCGCGTGAACGCTTCGGCCAGGAAGATGACATCCGGATAGCCCACTCGGATTTCATGAATCAGCCATTCCCAAAATCCAAACGGCTTCGTATGTGGATTATCCACACGAAAGATGCGCACCCCTTGCTCAATCCAGTAGAGTACAACACTTTTTAGCTCCTGCCAGAGCGGCTCCCACTGGTCGGTCTCAAAATCTATTGGAACGATATCCTGATATTTCTTGGGTGGATTCTCGGCATATTGCACCGTACCGTCAGCTCTCACCTTAAACCACTCTCGATGTTGCGTGACATACGGATGGTCGGGAGAACACTGAAAGGCAAGATCCAGCGCGACCTCGATCCCGAATGATCTCGCCTTCTCCATCAACCTCCGGAAATCCTTCACCGTTCCCAGTTGTGGATGAATAGCTTCATGCCCCCCGCCCGATGAGCCGATTCCCCATGGGCTTCCTGGATCATTCGGCCCGCAGGCAGGTGCGTTATTCTTTCCCTTCCGATGCGTCACGCCGATGGGATGGATGGGAGGCAGATACAAAACATCGAACCCCATGGACGCAATATACGGGAGGCGCGCTTCACAGTCCTTGAATGTTCCGTGCTCGCCACGTTGAGAACATGAACGCGGGAACATCTCATACCAGGCGCTGAACCTGGCCCTCTCTCTATCCACAACCACTCCGAGTTCTCTGTGATACTGCGTCGCGGAACGCCGGTCCGGATACTTCGCCATTAAGACCGCCATATTCTGGTCCAATGCTTGTTCGATACGCCTTTGCTCTGACTCATCTGATGACTTCAGTCGCTGGGCCCATTCCTTTAGCGATTGCCCTTCCGCTCCCGGGGCGCGCTGACTTGCCGCATCGATCAATTTGGCTCCCTGCAGTATCTCCACGAGCGCCTCTTGACCAGCATCTATCTTCTTTCTAAAACCCTGTCGCCATGTCTGAAAATGATCGACCCAACCGGTCACGGTATACACATAGCGGCCAAGCTCGGCCGCCTGAAACGATGCATGCCATCGGTCATTCGTCAAAAAAGTCATCGGGGTCTCATGCCATTCCACCTCACCATCCAGGCGAAACAGAAGCGCCACGCCCAAACAATCATGACCGTCTGCAAAGACATCCGCCGCGACTACCACATCTTCCCCTATCGTTCTTTTGATCGGATAGCGGCCTCCATCGATTTCAGGCGTGACCCTTTCAATCACAACTCGACGTCTTCCCTCCTCTCCTGTCATCTCCCTTCCACTCCTCACTCCCATCACATACGTTCCCTAGCAGGGTGTTGAAAAAGTCCACCAGCGGCGTTCTCGCGTCGCTCAGAGACTCAACGTACCACCGGGCAAGAGCTGCCAGAGCAGCTCGGGGCTGGGTGGGTGAAAAAGAATACGCCTCGCCTCAAAGACTCAGGGCGCTCACCAACTCGCGCCCGTCCGCAAACGTGAGGCTCCTTATTCGTCGCCTCGCGGACCTCGCTGCGGCCTTGCCTGCGGAACGGCGCGTCCCGGACTTCGGCGAGCTCAGTCGAGCCGCGCGCCGGGGCTGGGCGGGTGAGATATCTGGCCTTTTTGCGCATCCTGCGAGCTATTCTGACACCGACACGACACGTGAGCTGATCGAGGCGTATTACGCAACAAT
>JAKDNQ010000429.1 GCA_030456405.1 Nitrospira sp. | reverse complement strand
CTCGCCCTCCTTGTGACCTCCCCACCAAGTAGCCTAGAATTACTTCAGCATCTCACCTACTCCACTCCCACCCAGGAGGTCGTTATGCAAACCTACATCAGCCTCGTGAAGTTCACGCAGCACGGTGTTCAATCCATGAAGGAGAAAGGCATCGAGCGGGCCGAAATGGTGAAGCAGAACGCCAAGGCCCTTGGCGGGAAACTCCTCCAGGCCTACTACTGCCTCGGCGAGTATGACGTCGTCGCGGTCTGGGAATTTCCGGACAACAAGACTGCCATGAAAGCCGCGGTCATGAACGCATCGATGGGGCACATCGAGGTCACCACCATGCCCGCCATCGGCCGGGACGAGTGGAAGACACTCTTGCAAGACACCGTAGGAAAGAGGCGGTAATCAGACACGACCCAGCGGATGGGGCGACCCGCTAGCCAGAGAACCGTCAGGCGAGCTTCTGAATGGCGAGCCGCACGTCACGCCAGCCAACTCCCCGTCTGGAGACGGGTGGGACGGCGGCCTGTTGATCTCTGTGCTCATACAACGCGCGGCCGAGGAGGAAGGGAAGGGAGTGGCCAGGTGCCCTTCTTGCTCGCAGAACGCGCACGATAAAAGGGATGGAATGACACCCGTGCTGATCTCTTGCTCCCGGAACGCGCACAATCAGAATGTGCTCGTTCGACGGGCGCAGTTGGACCACTACGGGCGCCATTCCAGGAGAGAGAAATGAGCAAGCGTTGAGGGGTCATTGAGATGTATGGTGCTCGTTCGATGCGCGCAGTCTTTCGCGCTTCCCCAGTCTTGCGACCTCCGGACAATTAGTGTATATACACAAATGTGTTTACTTGGGATATCCTGAAGGCCATTGCCAACTTCGAGAAACATGGTGTCCCATTTGAGGAGGCGGCCACAGTCTTCGGCGATGCCAACGGTCTCGATTGGGACGACGTGGCACATTCGCGCCAGGAACAGCGGTTCAAGCGCCTTGGCCTATCAGTGAGCAAACGGCTGTTGCTCGTCGTATATACGATACGGAGGACCGAACATGAAAAAGAAAAATTCAGGATCATCAGTGCGCGACCGGCGAGCCGACGGGAGCGCCAAGCCTATACCGGACTCGCAGATTGATTTCTCGGACATCCCGGAGTCCACGGTGGAAGAACTCCGGCGCGCGCGTCGGGTCGGCAGACCGGCAAGCGGCATGGCGAAGCAGTTGATTGCCATTCGCCTCTCGCCGCGGCTCTTAAGCCAGCTGCGAAAGATGGCCACAAAGCAAGGGAAGCCCTATCAATCACTGATTCATGAGCTCTTAGAAAAGGCTGCCTCCAAAGCCGCGTAAGGCCTCATCTGGTTCATGTGGTTTCTTTGGTCTATCTGGTTTCTCTGGAGAGGTTCCTGATCTGGCCAACCAGACAGAGCGAACAGATGAGACAGCCAAGACCCACCAGCCCCCAGTCCCGCTCGTATCGCGCGTCTCGCCGCTAAACAGCAGGGGTGATTTCTCATGATGAAAAGGTTATTCTTCGGCGCAATCGCCCTGCCGTCGTCGGTTGTTTAGGACGCGAAGAATGGCCAAGAAAACGAAACCCGCTGCGAAGAACCAGACGGCTCCTTACAAGCATCCTGAAGCGAAGAGCCTCATGCGGCCTGAAGTCGGGACGCAGGCGCAGTTTAAGAAGAAGAAACCGCCGAAGACCTACCGCTACGATTCGTCGCTCTCGCCCGCGCTCGACTGGGATGCCAAGAATCTGGCGCGTGACCAGGGCGAAACGCTCATCAAGCAAGTGCTCGACGCCAAAAGCCTCGAAGAAGCCAAGGCTGCCGCTTCCAAGCTCAAGAGCCTTAGCAAGCCTTTCCTGAACTGGCCGGCAAGGCAGAGCGGATTTCGTTCGATGTGCCGACCTTACCGCTCTTTATCCATGAGCGGCTTTCCACGAAAGCCATTATCGAAACGCTGGCCGGGCATAAGACCGACAAGCAGGAGGACATGTTCGCCCTGTTCGGCGATCCGCAGCATTCCATAACCGATCAAGTGCTGAAGGCCTACGAGTATCAAGACAACTGGACAAACCGCATGGTCCTGGGCGATTCGCTGGTGGTGATGAATTCGCTGCTTCACTACGAAGGCCTTGGTGGCCAGGTGCAGATGATTTACATGGACCCTCCGTACGGCGTGAAGTTCGGTAGCAACTTCCAGCCCTTCGTCCGCAAGCGTGACGTGTCTCACAACGATGACGAGGACATGACCCGCGAGCCTGAAATGGTCCAGGCCTATCGGGACACCTGGGAACTGGGCCTGCACTCCTACCTGACCTATCTGCGCGACCGGCTGCTCCTTGCGCGCTACCTGCTCACTCCGAGCGGCAGTATCTTCGTCCAGATTAGCGACGAAAACCTGCACCATGTACGGGAGGTGATGGATGAGGTGTTTGGGGCGGAGAACTTTGTTGCGGTGATCGCATTTTCAAAGACGACGGGTTTTTCGGGGAAAACCATTTCTTCAGTAGCTGACTTTGTTATTTGGTATGGCAGGGACTTGGAACGGATCAAGTATCGCCAGTTGTATCGGCAAAAGGAAGCTGGAGATGAGGGTGCAACGAAGTATCGTCCAGTGGAAACCATAGAGGCTATTCCGACTGGTCGGTTTGATCCGAAGCGGCGGGTTTGGGGACGGGAAACGGCGCCGCCCAGAGCGGGGGGGTAAATAAAAACACAAAAAAAAATTTTAAGGAAAAAAAAAAGAAAAA
>JAKDNQ010000428.1 GCA_030456405.1 Nitrospira sp. | reverse complement strand
CGCCCATCGAGCATGAGTCCCACCACCCCGCCTTGCACTTCTCGTGTGATCGACACTCCTGCCCCTGCACCTAGATTCGCCTGTTTCACCGGTTGAATCGCGATCGAGGCCTTCTGATCGCCAGCCAGGGGAACCAGCCGCAGATCGCCGAACGCGAGTTGCCCCTTATCTACTCGTCCATCTGGAAACGTGATGGCATAGTCCGCAAACCGTTCCCCGTCCTTGCCCTGTCCAATCGGTGCGATGCAGGTGCCCAAGTAGACCATGCAATCACGGACAAAAACATCGGTCGCCGCCTTCTCATCGATCGTCGAGAGCACGCCGAGGTGCGGCATCATGAAGATGCTGTCCACAGAGAGCCTCGTCACCCCGAGCGGCTCATACGCATCTACCATCATCAGCATCGACTGCACACGGCGCGGCGCATGGGACAGAATCCCCCCGCTTCCCACGATTAAATCCAGCTTGAGCATGTCGATCAGTGTTTTACCAGACTGCTGCTGCTCGAACACATCGGAAATCGTGCGTTCTTGTTGTATCCCCTTGAGGGCCGTGGCAAGGGACTTATGATGGATCAAGGCGAGCCGGAGCGCCTCGCGGGCAATCGCATGTTCGATCTGCAGCTCGTCCAATGTCTGTGGAATCGTCGTAGGCCGGACCATCTTGTTCTTGATCCGGTTGCGGAGCGTCTGTTCGTCGATCGTAAAGGACACCCAACGCATGATATTGGCGAGCCCGGCTTCCGCCAGCACGTTGGAAATACTATACGACATGCCGAGGTTCGCGCTGACGGTTCGATTGAAGAGCCCCTCGAAGACCGAGAACACGTCCGTCGTCGCGCCGCCGATATCCACCCCGATCAAGTTCAGATGCTCCCGCTTCGCGATCGTTTCCATGATGACGCCGACCGCCGCCGGTGTCGGCATAATCGGCGCACCGGCCATCTCAATCAGTTTCTTATACCCCGGCGCTTGTTGCATGACATGCTCGAGAAACAGATCGTGGATCTTGTTTCGCGCCGGCGCGAGATTCTCCCGCTCTAACACCGGACGAATGTTGTCCGTCAGCACCAGAGCGGCTTTCTCGCCCAGGATCTTCTTGACTTGCGGCTGCGCGTCTTTGTTGCCCGCGAAGATCAATGGGAGCTTGTACGTCGCCCCGAATCGAGGGCGGGGCTCTGCCGCCGAAATATACTCCGCCATCTCGACCACGTGGGTGACCGCTCCCCCATCCGTCCCGCCGGACATCAAGATCATATCGGGCCGCATCGTCCTAATACGCTCGATCTTTTCATGCGGCAACCGGCCGTCGTTCGACGCCAAGACATCGATGACGATCGCCCCGGCCCCCAATGCCGCCCGTTGCGCGCTCTCCCCTGTCATATTTTGTACAACCCCGGTCACCATCATTTGCAACCCGCCGCCCGCGCTGCTGGTAGAAATATAGATATCGACACCAGTCTTCGCGTCGCGGCAGGGCGTGATGATCTGGTCGCCGTCGAGAATTTTTCGGCCGGAGAGTTCTTCAATTTCTGCAATCGCGTTCAGCACCCCGCGCGTGACATCTTCAAACGGCGCTTCCACCGTCGTCGGCGCTTCACCGCGATAGGTTTGCCGGTATTCGTCTCCGACCTTTTCGATCAGAATGGCTTTGGTCGTGGTACTGCCACAGTCGGTGGCCACAATCACATTGAGGGGATGAGGAGTCACTGGCTTGGGAGGCGCTGGGCTCGGCACAGTCATTGAACGGAGGCTCCTTGAGGAGCCGGGGGAGCAGCCTTCGCGTCAATGATGGCAATAAGACGGGAAATCGTATCGCGTCGCTCAAGCAACCGGGCCACTTGCTCAACCTCCTGCGCATTGAAGGCCCATTCAACGATGGGAGAGAGAAAATACAGCGCCTGACTGCCAAGAAAGTTCATAGGGCCAAGCGATTCCAGAAAGACCGTGGCAGGAGCCGTCATGCCCCGCTTCACCACCGCGTCAGCGACTCGTTCAAGGAGCGCGAGGTCGTCAATGGTGAACACCTCGGCCCCGGATGTGGTCGAAAAAGCATGGGAAAGTTCCGCACGGACCTTCTCCCATGTTTCTGCCAGGGATGTCTTGGAGAAAGAAGTCATAACTGTGTGGAAAGTCAGTAAAAAAACCTATGGTCGAGCGGCATTATATGGAGAGGGAGAAAGAGAGTCAATGAAAGTGCGGGGAATAGCCGAGCCATCCTTCTTGCTCGCAGAACGCGCACAATGAAACAGTGCTCGTCCGATGCGCGCAGTGAAGGACAGCCCGCCCATTCCCCTGAAAAGAAGTGTAAAGAATTGAAGAGGCCTCGTTCGATGCGGGCAGTTGAGGATCGGCAGGTTCCCCTCATCTCCCTTCGCACACGCTTCTTAAGCCTCACGTAAAATTCAGCAAGCTGCTAATATCCTCGCCCGGTGCTGCCACCGCGTCCCATCCGATCCAGCGGGAGCGCTTCGTATCGTGCCTTCATGTCTGGATGCTCATTGAGATAGCCCTTCACCGCCGCGTCATCGGCAAAGACCTCCGGGCTGCGCTTTCGATACTCTTCGACCGTCAGATCATATTTTTCCAAGAGCTTGCCGAGTTTCGTGTGGATGTCCGCACCCATCTCCTTCATCTGTTCAGCCGACGGGCGTTGCCCTTCATTGAACTGCCCTCCGCCTTTAAAATAGTTCGTCATCATCTCACCGATATCGACGCGCGCCTTCACAAACTTTTCCACCTCAGCCGGCTC
>JAKDNQ010000104.1 GCA_030456405.1 Nitrospira sp. | reverse complement strand
AAGCCGGGTGGTTGCCGGACAACCCAACGAGCGGCACGCAATGCCCCTCCCGCAAAGGTATCTCGGCTACTCGCTCGATGCGTCACTTCGATGCGCTCACCCATCCCGCCAAAGAGAATGGTATGGTCGCCGACAATATCACCAGCGCGGATGGTTTGAATTCCAATCTCACCCTTCTTTCGTTCCCCGACAAGGCCTTTTCTAGCATAGACGCCGACCTCGTCCAAATCGCGGTTCACAGCGTTCGCCAAGACCTCCGCAATCTTGAGGGCCGTCCCGCTCGGCGCATCTTTTTTTAGACGATGATGGGCTTCAATCACTTCGATATCATAGTCGTCCCCTAGCGTTTTCGCCATTTCGCTGATGACCTTATAAATCAGATTGATGCCCACGCTCATGTTGGGGGACAGCACGCAGGGAATTTGGCATGCCAGCGATTTCAGCTCTTCGAGCTGTGGAACAGAAAACCCCGTCGTGCCAATCACCATGGCTCGTCGATATTGAGCCGCCGTCCGTGCATGATCGAGCGTCGCTTCTGGAGAGGAGAAATCGACGATCACCTCGCCCCTGTCGAGGAGTGAAGGGAGATTGTCAGTAATCGGAAGGCCCGCACGGCCACAGCCCGCTGTCTCTCCGGCGTCACCACCCACAGCGTGATGGCCCTTCTCTTCGATAGCGCCGGCCAGCGTCAGAGTGGATGAATCTTTGATCAGGGCGATCAGACGACAGCCCATACGACCGGCAGCCCCTGCGACAACAACATTGATCATCCGAAACCTTACCCCTTACGCCTCACCCCTCACGTCAAATAAGACCTGCGTCCTTTAAGGCCTGAGCAAGTTGGCTCTTTGTCTCCGTTGCCATGGCACAGAGCGGGAGCCGCAGTTCCGGATCGATTTTCCCCATCAGACCTAACGCAGTTTTCACCGGAATCGGATTGGTCTCGTAAAAGAGTGCATTGAAAAGCGGCGACAATGCGAAATGAATTCGGCGTGCCTCATCGATGCGTCCGCTCAAGAAAGCTTTGATCAATTGCGCCATCTCGGATGGGACGATGTTCGACGTGACGCTAATCACGCCTTTCCCTCCGACCGCCATCATGGGCAAGGTCAGGGCATCATCGCCGGCGAGAACCGTCATCCTATCTCCACACATTTGCGCAATCTCAGAAGCCTGCTGAACTGACCCACTCCCCTCTTTGATCCCGACAATGTTCTGTAGTCCACTAAGCCTTGCGACAGTAGCCGGCAACATGTTCACGCCGGTTCGCCCGGGAATGTTATACAGAACCTGCGGAAGATCCACGGACTCAGCGATCGCTTTGTAATGCCGGTACAATCCCTCTTGCGTCGGTTTATTGTAATAGGGCGTAATGAGCAGCGCCCCATCGGCTCCCGCCTGCTTGGCGTGTTTTGTGAGCGACACTGCTTCCGCCGTGCTGTTGGAACCAGCCCCGGCAATCACAGGGACACGCCGATTGACCACCTCGACGGTCAATTCGATCACACGATGGTGTTCTTGGTGCGAGAGGGTGGCGGATTCACCAGTTGTGCCGCAGGGTACGATCCCGCTCGTTCCGTTGGCAATTTGCCATTCGATAAGGTCGCCAAAGGCCCTCTCATCGACCTTGCCATTTCTGAACGGAGTCACAATGGCAATCAATGCGCCCGTGAACATACTCTCTCCTCCGCCACAGAGCCACTTCCTTCAATTGAGGAATGCTGGAATCGTTTCGCCCTTCACCAAATCATCGTACGTTTCTCTAGTCTTGATGATGTGAGTCTCCCCGTCTTTGACCAGGACTTCCGGTACCCGAGGGCGCGAATTGTAATTGGATGCCATCACAAATCCATAAGCCCCCGCACTCATGACCGCCAGCATGTCACCAGGGTTGACCTCCGGCAGTGAACGGTCCTTTGCCAGAAAGTCGCCGGACTCACAAACCGGACCCACCACATCGACCTGATGCTTGGGCCGCTGCAACACCGCTTGTGACAAGGGGCGAATCTCGTGATAGGCCCCGTAGAGGCTCGGTCTGATCAGGTCGTTCATCGCCGCATCGACGATAATAAACCGTTTCGCTTCGCCGTCCTTCCGATACAACACCTTCGTCACGAGAATGCCGGCGTTGCCGACGATGACGCGACCTGGTTCCATGATGAGGGTCACATTCAAATCCTTCAGCAGCGGGGACACGGCATCCGCTAAATCTTGCGGCAGCGGCGGCGTTTCATCCGAGTAGGTGATGCCCAGGCCACCGCCGATATTGACGTATTGGATATTGATCCCGTGATCCTTCAAGGCTCCGACCAGCTTTACGATCTTCTTCACGGCCTCGACAAACGGCGTGACCTCCGTCAACTGTGACCCGATATGCTTATGGACCCCGACAACCTCAATGTTGGCGAGCGAAGAAGCCAATGTGAATTCTTCGAGCGCCCGATCGGCGGCAATCCCGAATTTGCTCTTCTTGAGGCCAGTAGAAATATACGGGTGTGTTTTCGGGTCGATATCGGGATTGATTCGAAGGGCGACTCTCGCCTTAGTTCCAACGGAAGCCGCGACCTCATTCAGCGCTTGCAACTCGGCCGAAGATTCGACGTTGAACATGAGGACATCGGCCTTCAAGGCCTCGCGAATCTCCTCTGCGCTCTTGCCGACACCCGCAAAGACGATCCTTGAGGGAGGAACGCCTGCCTTGAGCGCGCGAAAGAGTTCCCCGCCTGACACAATATCCACCCCGCTCCCCTCTTTAGCCATAAGGCGGAGGATTGCGATATTGGAATTCGCCTTCATGGCAAACGCGATCACATGGGGCACCGTCTTAAAGGCCCCATCATACGCCCGGAAATGACGAATGAGAGTCGCGTGGCTATAGATATAGCAGGGCGTGCCGACCTCCTTCGCAATCCGGCTGACCGGGACCTGTTCGCAATAGAGTTCGCCATGTCGATATTCGAAATTATGCATCCTGCAAATCTTCATTCAGATGTTCAAGGCCTACGAGCGAAAAGCCTTGCAAGGAGGCCTCGAATGCATCCTTAAATTTGCGAAAGCGGACTTTCACATTCGGAATGGCCACCTTCAGCGCGTCTGAATCCACCAATGCCTTGAGTGCGTCCGGCGTCGCTAACTTGAGGTGTTCGAAGTTAACGATAATGTCCATACTCGCCTGATTGGCCGCTTCCTTGATCCGTTTAATCAATTCCAGCGCATTCAAACGATCGAGGGTGCCTTCAAGATCCACGAACAATGCGGCAAATTTGTCATGCCGCTTGGCCTTGATGTGGAATATCAGCTGTTGCGCCGAGAGCGCGTTCGGATCTAATGCCTGTTTCAGGGCATGCAGCGCGCTAGGAATCAATTGCTCCTTGTCCAACACCGGAAGCTTCGCCTGGAGATTCTTCAACACCCCCGCGAGCGGCGACAGGGACGCTTTCGGGCAGGTGCGCTTGACCAACTTTCGGAACTGCCGATTCATCTCCAATCGAGGGATGAACCGCTGACTTGTGCCCGACAGCCGCTTCCAGATCGAAGGGATGGAATATAATTCATGATTGGCCCAGTGGAAGCCGTCCTGTAACTGCTCGACTGTCATCCGGCTTGGCTGGAACACCACATGCTTACCGTCGTACTTCGCCCAGTCCCTATCGAAGATACGACCGGACTTTTCGAAGCGGTCGAACAACTGCGTTCCAGGAAGCGGTGTCAAGACGTTGAAGTAGGCCAATTCCACCTGGTTCTTTGTCAAGAAATCGACGGCCCGTTCAAACACGGTCACATCGTCGCTGTCGAATCCGAACACGATCCCGGGATTCACCATAATCCCATAATCGTGGAACATCTTGATCTCTTTGGAAAACTTCAGGACCCGGTTAAAGGGCTTGTTCGTTTCATCCAATGCGTCTTCATCGAGCGATTCCATACCGACAAACACCGACACACAGCCGCTCTCTGCCGCAAGCTTGACCATCTCTTCATCGTCGGCTAGGAACATCGTTGACTGACAGCCCCATTTAACCTTGAGTGGCTTCAGCGCAGCCCAGAGCTCACGACAATAGGCACGGTTGCTGTTGTGCAAGTCATCGACAAACGCGACAATACTGCCGTCCTCCATGCCGACTCGAATCTTCAGCGTGGTGAGGAAGGCTTTCCACATCGGCTCATCGCGCACTCGCTCGATCAATTCACTGCGAATCCACCGCTGAACGTTCCGAAGCTCCGTGATCACTTCCTTCACCGGCCGACGCCGCGTGGTCTTCCCGTTAAATGGAGACACACTGCAAAACTCGCAATCGAAATGACACCCACGGGTCGTGAAACTACACTGTCTCGTCATGTAGGAATCGGGACTCAGCAATTCGACACGGGGACTCTTATAGTTCTCCAGAGAAGGGAATGATGTCATCTTGTACATGCGCTGCATCTTTCCCGCCTCATAGTCCGCAACCAATTGCGGCCAGAGATCTTCGGCTTCTCCACAGACAATCGCATCCGCATATCGCAGCGCTTCGTCGGGGCAGTAGGTGGGATGAACACCCCCCATGACGATCGTTTTGCCTCGCTTGCGAAATTCTGCTGCGATCTCGTAGGCGCGAGGGGCATAACAGGTAAACATGGAGAGACCAACCATGTCGCAGGGAAAGTCGAAGTCGATATCGTGAACCGCTTCATCGACCAGACTGACTTCCCAATTCGCCGGCGTATAGGCCGCAATGGTCGGCAAACTCAGCTTGGGAAACCATACCGTGCGGCGCTCCGCGGCAGTCAACCGATAGGGGTTGTTGCGCGGGTAGGGATCGACCAGCAACAGCCGCTTGCCTGGCGCATGCTTGATGGTTGCTGTCTGCCCAATGAGCTGACTCTGCCGCACCGGCTGGATAAGCTCCATGAATTGACCCTCCTCACCTCTACCAGGCGATTAGGCTAAGGCTGTCAATAGGTTCGTTGAAATTTCCCCTGGGTAGATCTTTCGATTGTCTCATGCTTCGTGGCTGCTGCTACGGAGGGAGGCCCGCGACGAGCTCCAGTATAGCGTTATCAGGCTATAGAGGTCCAGCTGACCATGCCCCAAACATCATCGGGTACCCACCGGTTGTAATGGGGGAAGATCGACATCCTGCCCCTGTAATAATGGGTCCGATTGTGGCTCGGTGGATTCGGCCTTCGCTGCAGCCTCGCGCTGTTTCTCTTGGAGTACCTCCAGCTTCTTTTGCCGCTCGATGGTCGGAGTCACGCCGACCATTTCAGGAGGAATCGGCGCCCCCACGGTCCCGCAGGCCACCAACGTTCCCATTATCACACCCGTCATGGCGGATATCGCATTCTGCATCCATACATTCATGAGAGTATCCGCTCAAGATCCTTAATCCGCTGCTCCACCCGATTTCGGGCCGTTCCACCTATCTGAGACTTCCGATCGATAGCAGCAGTAATCGTCAATCGGGCAAACAGCCCCTTGTCAATTCGCTCGGAAAATGTCCGCAGCTCATCGAGCGAGAAGCTCGTCAGTTCACGACCTTGATCCAATGCAGCCCGGACCAGTTGACCTGTAATCGTGTGCGCTTCACGAAACGGTATTCCTCTCGTCACAAGATAGTCCGCCACCTCCGTAGCCAATATCCCTCCACCCTGAACGGCCTGCTTGAGGACGTCACGGTTGACGGTGACTCGACGCATCAATTCCGTCAAGACTTTCACCGAAGCCGTAACGGTATCGAGCGCATCGAACAGCGCCGGCTTATCTTCCTGAAGATCTCGGTTATAACTCAAGGGGAGGGCCTTGAGCGTCGTCAACAGATTGATCAAATGGCCATAGACCCTTCCGGTCTTGCCTCGCACCAATTCGGGCACATCGGGATTCTTCTTCTGCGGCATCATACTGCTTCCGGTACAAAACG
Organism: Nitrospira sp.; assembly: GCA_030456405.1. The sequence goes on along the minus strand of JAKDNQ010000104.1, from coordinate 1,347 downwards.
CATCGGGAAGCTCGACGAATCGGAACTCCCGAGACGACCAGAGGATTAATTCTTCACTGAGCCGGGACAGATGCATCATGGTGATCGACAGCGCCGAGGCCACCTCAATCATGAAGTCCCGATCTGACACAGTATCGAGGCTGTTTTGCGTCACAGAAGGAAAATCCAATAATCCAGCGGTAACCCGGCGATCGACCGGATAATTCGTCCCTGCGAGCGCGCCGGCGCCGAGCGGCATTACATTCACACGCACCAATGCATCGCGAAATCGCCCCTTATCCCGCTCGATCATTTCCACATAGGCCAACAGATGATGCGCAAACAGCACAGGCTGGGCATGCTGTAGATGCGTATAGCCCGGCATCGCCACCGTGAGATTCGCCTTTCCCTTCGCCACCAAGACCCGCTGAAAATCTTCCAAATCCGAGAGGATTCGACTGAGCTCGTCCCGCAAGTAGAGTCGAATATCAAGTGAAACTTGATCGTTCCGGCTCCGGCCCGTGTGCAACTTGCCGCCCAGGGGGCCGATCAATTCCGTCAGCCGGCGCTCGACCGCCATGTGAATATCTTCATCCTGAGGCGAAAACCGAAAGCGCCCCCGATCCAACTCTATCTTGACCGATTCCAGGCCCCGCACGATTGTCTTGGTTTCAGAGGCGGTCAGCACACGGGCCTTCCCTAACGTCTTGCAATGAGCGATGCTGCCCTGAATGTCGTGGGCGTAGAGTCGTCGATCGATCGCGACCGAAACCGTGAACGATTCCACCAATCGGTTCGTTTTCTGCCTGAACCGGCCACCCCAGGCCTTATCGCTTTTCGATGCGGCAGAGCCGCGATTCGTTGCTCGTGGCATTAGGAAGAGGCTTTCTTTCTTTGGGCTCTGATTTTTAGTCGCAAGGCGTTCAACCGAATAAAGCCCTCGGCATCTTTCTGGTTATAGACGTCGTCCTCTTCAAACGTGGCGATGTCAAGGCGGTAGAGCGAATGCTTCGACTTGCGCCCGGCCAGCGTGCAACTCCCCTTATAGAGCTTCACTCGCGCCGTGCCGGTCACGTCCTTTTGCGCCGCATCGATCGAGGCTTGAAGCATCTCTCGTTCAGGACTGAACCAATACCCGTTATAGATCAGATCGGCGAAGCGCGGGATCACACTGTCCCTGAAGTGCAATACCTCGCGATCCATCGTCAACGACTCGATTCCGCGATGCGCCACGTGAAGGATCGTCCCGCCAGGGGTTTCATAGACTCCGCGAGATTTCATTCCGACGTAGCGATTCTCCACCAGATCGACACGCCCAACCCCATGCGCGCCACCTAGCTTATTGAGATGCGCCAACAACGTCGCCGG
>JAKDNQ010000427.1 GCA_030456405.1 Nitrospira sp. | reverse complement strand
GGCCTGTCACCGATTCTGCTCGGCGATTTCGTGACCCTCGATCAGGGAACCGGTTGTGTCCATATTGCGCCGGGCCACGGCATGGAAGACTACGTCCTTGTCCTTGAGCACAATGCGAAGGCTTCCCCTGGTGAGCGGTTGGAAATTCTGGCGCCGGTCGACAATAGCGGACGATTTACCGATATCGTAAAAGAATTCGCCGGTCAGCACGCGTTGAAGGCGAATCCGAAGATCGTGGAGTTCTTACAGGCCAACGGACGGCTGCTGGGACAGGGGTCGTTGAGCCATTCTTATCCGCACTGTTGGCGCTGCAAGAATCCTGTCATCTTCCGCGCTACCGAGCAGTGGTTTGTCTCGATGGAGACGAACGATCTTCGGAAAGAGGCGCTGGCGGAGATTGAACGGGTTCGCTGGATTCCAGCCTATGGCCGCGACCGGATCAACGGAATGATCGAGAATCGCCCCGATTGGTGTTTGTCGCGCCAGCGTGTGTGGGGCGTGCCGATTCCCGGCTTTACCTGCACCGGGTGCCGATCTGTGCTGGCCGATCCGATCGTGATCGAGCACATCGCGACGTTGATGGAGTCCAAAGGGGCCGATGTGTGGTTTGAGCGATCGGCTGCCGAGCTGTTGCCCAAGGGCACGGTCTGTCCGAAGTGCGATGGATCGGCATTCGAGAAGGAGCGGGACATTCTCGATGTCTGGTTCGAGTCCGGTGTCAGTTACGCCGCGGTGTTGAAAGAACGGAAGTGGTGGCCGGCCGATCTCTACCTCGAAGGGTCGGATCAGCATCGGGGCTGGTTTCACAGCGCCTTGCTGGCCGGCGTCGTCACCGATCATCGCGCACCCTACAAGGCTGTCTTGACCCACGGCTTTGTTCTCGATGGGCAGGGCAAGAAGATGTCGAAGTCGGCGGGGAACGTCGTCGCGCCGCAGGATGTGATCAAGCAATCGGGCGCAGAGATCCTGCGTCTGTGGGTCTCAGCGCAGGATTATCGTGATGATCTCCGAATTTCTCCTGAAATCCTGACCCATCTCATCGAGGCCTACCGGAAGATCCGGAATACCTGCCGTTTCCTGTTAAGCAATCTGTACGATTTCGATCCAAAGAAGGATCTCATCGCCTACGAGCAGTTGCCTGAACTGGACCGTTGGGCTCTGCATCGGCTCAGCGAACTGATCCCGCGGATCAAGATCTCCTATGAAGAATTTGAGTTTCACACAATCTTCCATGCGCTCAACAACTTCTGCTCTGTGGACCTGAGTTCCATTTACCTCGATATTCTCAAGGATCGTCTCTATACCTTCCGGGCCGATTCGCCCTTGCGTCGGGGATCGCAGACGGTGCTCTATGAGATCATCGTGGCCATGACGAAGCTCATGGCGCCGGTGCTGAGCTTTACGGCCGAGGAGATCTGGCGGACCTTGGCCACGCAGCCGGGAGGGCATTTGGGAGTGAGCAGTGTTCATCTGAGTGTCTTTCCAGAGGGCCAGCCCCAATGGCAGGATGCCGCGCTGGCCCAGCGATGGGACCGGTTGTTAGGCTATCGCACACAAGTGCAGGGCGTGTTGGAGGGAAGTCGGCGCGACAAAACGATTGGATCGTCGTTGGAGGCGACGGTGGAGGTTCGAGCCGATGCTGACACCTACGAGTTTCTTCAGCCTTACCGCAAGGACCTGGCCACACTTTTCATCGTGTCGCAGGTTACGCTGGTTAACAGCGGTGAAGCAAAAAGTCAGCTGGCGGTTGCGGCGACAAAGTCTTCTTTCCGAAAGTGTGAGCGCTGCTGGAACTATCGCGAAGCGGTTGGCAAGGATGTCGATCATCCGACTCTCTGCGATCGCTGCGTGGAGGCGGTGCAGTGATGAGCGGGCCTGTTCGTTATCTGATCCTCGCATTGCTGGCTGGCGCGATCGTGGGGATCGATCAGGCGACGAAACTGTCCATCGTGCAATCGATGCGGTTGAATGAATCTATTCCGATTGTTCCCAATCTCTTCAGCCTGACCTATATCCGTAATCCCGGTGCCGCCTTTGGGTTGCTGGCCGGCAGCAGCGATGCATTTCGCATGGTGTTTTTCGGGGTCACGTCGCTGTTCGCTCTGGCCCTGCTGGGGACGATTCTCTTCCGGATGCCGAAGAAAGATTGGAGGGGGCAGCTCAGTATTGCCGGGATTCTTGGAGGGGCGATTGGAAATTTGATCGATCGATTACGGTATGGCGAGGTGATCGATTTCCTCGATGTCTATGTGGACTCCTACCATTGGCCCGCCTTCAATGTCGCTGACTCGGCGATCAGCGTGGGGGTTGTCTTCTTGATCATCCATTTTGCCTTTGAGAAGAAAGACGTGCCCCTCCTGCCTCACGAGTCTCCACCAGCTTCTTAGCAGACGCTGGAAAGCCCGCCAGCATAATAAAATCGTCATTTGATTTGTTTGGTTTGTCTGGTTTTTTTGGTTGAACGAAACCAACCAGATGAACCAGACAGACCAGATGAACCAGACCAACCCTCGCGCGTACCGCGCACTCATGTCGAGAGGGTGATGATGAACCCGCCCTGCTCTCGGAATTGTTTCTGCTGCTCAGGGGAAAACATCACGAGCGGTTCGGTGTGGCAGAACTGACATTCTTTCACGGTCACCGGCACGTCGCCTTCCCCAATGCTGGCCAGATGCTTCTTGGCGAGTGTCAGCGCCGTCGCCTCATCGGTCGTCATCACGTCGAAGTGCAGCAGCCGCTTGGTGCCCTTCACCCAGGTATCGAAGACATG
>JAKDNQ010000018.1 GCA_030456405.1 Nitrospira sp. | reverse complement strand
AGATTTCATCCACAGTCAGATGCTGCTCCCATGGAGGCATGACAGAGGCCCAGGGGAATCCTTCGTTCGGCAGACCGATGCCTCCCTTGGACACGCGCCAGAAAATGAACGTTTCCTGCAATTGAGCAATCGTACCTGGATCGGTAAAGTTGGCAGGAATCGGATTAAATGCAAAGGCATGAAGACCGCGTCCGTTTAAGTTATCGCCATGGCAGAAGTGGCAGTTTTGATAGAATATCTCTCCCCCCTCACGTACATACTTGAGGTATCCTTGTGCATCTTTATCCCAAGGATTGGCATTCGGCTTCATCAAGCGGCCCATTCCCTGCTCCACAATATTGGCATTGCTATATTCTTGATCGTACTTTCCTTCAGGATTAACTCGATAGGGGTTCTGTGATGTTTGAAGTGTATAGGTTTTTCCGTGTACCTTGGTGCTAGCAGGAGGCGCAGGATGCACCGTCCGTAACTCGATCGGTTCTTCCGACTTTGGAACCATTGCGTTGTAGGAAAATCCGCCGATCAAGAGTGGGATAATGATTAGATATGCTATACGCAATACCTTGGTTCCCCCAGTCTTGGCATCCAAGACATTCATGATCGGCTGCTTGAATTTGTTCCAGTCTTCTTCGTTTGCAGATACCCACATGAAAACAGCCACAAGGGAAACCGTCCCATACATTGCGCGAACGCTGAACGGAATCGGAGGATAGACTCGATACTTCAAATAGAGGAGAATAAACGCCCAAAAAAGAATCCCTTGCCAGAAACGCGGGAAGGTCATTCTCATAGCCGCCATCATGTAACTGATCCCGGTAAAGCCGGCCACGAACAGTGTGAGTTCTGCGATCACTTGGACCGGCATGTACCCTTCGATCAGTCGCACGGTATTAGACGGAACGATACCTACGATCATTCCAGCAAGCAGGAGTATTCCAGCTGCCCCAATCAGTGCAGCGAGTGACATTAGTGCTTTCATCGGTGAACTCCGTTTACTCGATAATAGATGTCGATAGCTAAGATCATGATATCTTCGGTGGCGGCGCTCCCGTCTTCACCTGCGACAGATAATCGACAATCTTTTTGATAGCTCCCGCGCTCAACTTCTGGCCAAATACTTTCGGCATGGTATTGTCAGGGAACGGCTTCACCACATATGCGCTGGGTGAAACAATCGATTCCATAATGTAGTCAGGAACGGTCTTCGCCGATCCCTTGTAGTCTTTGTCCTTCATGCGAAGCAGCGCGTTCGTCCCCTCTTCAAGCACAGGACCGATTGTCCCCTTTGCTCCGGGAATCCCAGGGATCGTGTGACAGGCCACGCACTGAGCCTTCTGGAAAATTTGATCCACAGGCTCCGTTCCATCTGCCATTAACGCACTGGCCACGCCTGTCGCTTCTTCCTGCTGTTTGGGCCGGTCCGCTTCAGGAACAAACTTCTCGTACGATTTAATAATCTCTTCGTATGACGGCGCATCAACTCCTTCACGAAGATACAGCCAGGTGTCTACGGCTGCCAATTCAGGAAGGCTCAATGAAATTGGTGGCTTATGAATAGCAGGCATCGGACTTTCTTTATCGTTCGTACCTTTCACACCATAGCCCGTTACGACGTAGCAGCTCGGACAGGCATGGGATTCTGCAATATACTCTTGACCATTTTCAGCGGTGCCAGAACCGGGGGATGCTTCTTTTTGTGCGAAGTCTCTGGCTTCCGGCTTACCTTTACTATATTTAGGATCCTCTAATCGTTCTTTACCTGCTCGCCCTGGAAGTCCCTGTAAGTTAGGAGCACGTTCACCCAACATTCCCGCGTGGAATGCGTGACAAAGAGGACATTGTCCTTTGCCTACCGCGCCCTGCTCTTTGTTCTTTCCAATTCCACCAAAGATAATCTTCTCACCTTCATCTGCAAGTTGCTGAGCAGACATAGAAGAAAAATCCAATTTCACGTCTGCGGGAGGGAATCCTCCTTCGACCTGCGGTAACCAATTCCCGTACCCAGACAGACCGGCGGCAACAAGGAACATGAATCCACCGATCTTGAGTAATGCGGCTTGACTGGGGAAATAGATCCCCATCATGAAGCAAGTTGCAGTGATAATCACTAAGGAGACCGGAAGCGTCCGGTTGGCTTCGTAGAAGCTCCCTTTATAGTGCGCAATTGCCACCATCAGTAAGCAGGCGCCAATTGTGCCGATAAAGACCTTGAACAACGCGCGCTTCTTTGCGGTAGCATCCTTGACAGATACGAGGGAGTAGACAAAGAGACAGGCGAGGAGCGCAAATAGCGGCCACCCTATCGTTAGAGCTTCCTTTACTAGATCGCCCACGGATGTAACCTCCTGAGGTTCGGGTGAGAGAGAGACGCCTGTTCCGCGCCTCCACCCCTCCAACCAAAATCCTTAAAGATGATTAGTGGCCCCCAGCTGGCTGCGGTGCGCCGCCAGGAACTCCTGCCTTCGCCTCAACAGGCGCCTTTTTCATCCCGAGGCTTCCTAGCCAGAAGACGAATAGGATGCTGACCCAGAAGAACAGCACATTGAATGAAATCATGTTCGCTGCGAAACCGACTGTATGCGTATAAGCCCAGGGCGAGTTATCTCGCATAATTTCATTCACGTGCCAGAATAGTCGAACCGAAGAACGGATATACCCCATCAATCCCATCATCCAGGTAAAGGCTGTTGCAAGCATGATCAACGCATATTGCGATCGAACAGATATCTTCCCCCATTCGATTGCCCCCATCTGCTTGGCGCCCTTCATCATGGCGGCGTTCAGCGGAAACATGAAGAAAAGGCAGGACAGTGTCGAGGCGACTTGAGGCACTGACAGACCCACCCGCACGTTTGCCGGGATGTAATATCCATAGATGGCCAGCCAGATGACGTTCACATAGGCGCATGCGAAGAATACACCCATGAAAATATTGCCGAACTTCGACCAGGATACCGTCGAGACCTTATTGCCCCGCATATACCAGACAAAGCTTAAAATGGTAGTGATGATGATTACGTTAATTCCACCGTTCTTGGCCGACATGACCCCGTAATTCCCCAATACCGGATGCTGCTGCCCTCCCATGGCCTTGAGCTCAGCCGGAGTCATCACGATCGTATGGGGGGTAATGAACACCAGGAAGCCGACACAAAGAAGGAATACGAGATACTTAATGTAGCGCTGATATTTCTCAGCACCTCGCATCCGGCCCAGCGCCTGCCAGAGATAATAGTTCGTACTCAAGAAGAGAATGCCGATCATGGTGGCTTGAATAATGAATAGCCAGGCCAGGAGACCCCCCATGAGCGTAATTCCCATCTGCTGACGATAGGCATAGACCTCGCGCATCAGCCAGTAGCCGGCGAACGGCAAGGGAATCAAGAACGCCACGCCGAGCGCCATGGCGATATACCCCATCCAATCATAGTGCGCACGATCCTCATCTGTCTTGGAAGCCAAGAACTTGTACGCCGCGTAGGCCGCCACGACACCACCGCCGAACGCCATATTACCCAAAATGCGGTGCACGTTGAGCGGATTCCAGAGGGCTGTATGAATGACGTGCCAGATATTCCCCAGGTACCGGCCCTGCTCATCGACGCCAGCCGGCGACATCATGAAGCCGATCCAGGAGTTCGCCAGGAACATGAGCAACGTACCGATCACATTCAAGACCACGGACATGCTCAAGTGAATCCATTTGAGGAACCCCTCTTTCATCTTGTCCCATCCGTAGTAGTAGATATAGAGCGTTCCGCTCTCCGCCACAAACATCAGCGCATAAATATGCATGACTGGGCGGAAGATACCGGATAAGTAGCCGAAGAACGCGGGATAGAGCGTGAGGAAGGTAAAGATCAGGATACCACCCAAGATCGCGGTCAGCGAATAGGCCGTCAAACTGATTTTGATGAAGTCATAGGCAAGCTGATCATACCGCTTCGCCATTGCCTTATCCTTCGTCACCACCCCCATGAATTCGATCACCATACAGAAGATGGGAACGGCGAGCACGAAACTTCCGTAGTAGAGGTGCTGCTGATTTGCAAACCAGAGCAACACACGGCTCTCGAAGTTGTACCGTGGATAATCTTTCGGTCCATCGACAGTCTTCGGAGCAGGGGCGCCGACGACAATACCCTCCGTCTTATAATAGACATCTCGTCCTTTCTCAACTTTCGCCTCACCTTCCTTTTTCACTGCATCAGGAGCATCTGCGCCCATGGCCAGCGACGGAAGCGATACAGCGATGGGGAGCAGGAGAAGGCCAACCATCGCGCACAGCGCCATGATTGAAAATAGCTTCTTCCCGGCCACACGTCCCATGAGATACCTCCTTGATGCATTCTGAAAAATGTTCATGTTCTATACTCGCAAGTCTGAATCGGAGCGGTAGAACTATCAGGTCCCTACTTTCGGAAGAGGTACCAGTAGTCCAGCCCCTGCGATTCCATCAAAAAGTGGTCGACCGCTGTAAAATACGCGATGCAGACGACCAATGACACCAGCACGTAGACGATTGTCATGCCCATCGCACTCCCTCCCTAGGTCTCATAAGTCTCATACATTACATACGGCAGCGGCCCTGCTTAGCAGGGGCACTGAATTCCAGCGAACCAATAAAAAAACCACAGCCCCACCGCACAGGTGATGTAGAAAATCATCTTCCCGATTCTGACCTTAATTTCGCTATCTGGCGCTGCCGTAGCCATTGCGTCTCCCTCTCTCCTGATGCAGTCAATACATCTAGAACCAACTCAGCGAGTTTCTTGACACACAGATATCCGTGTGTTATTCAAAATTCCTTGCAGAACACGAAAAATCAGAGGAAACTCGATGGCAAAAAAATCAAAAGTGTTCGACATTATAGTTTTGGCTGGAATGGTTGTCAATATACTTTTAGCCGTGTTTCTCATTCTCTACTACTTTGATTTCTTGTAAGTTTCGCGTAGCAGTTCCGTTCACTTTTTCTCTGATTTCACGCTAGAAACCGCGCAACGAAACCCGATCGTCTCGTCGCGAAAGTCCGGAACCATCTTACTTCGGCTTGTGATGCGAATATCCGCTCCAGTAGTCGCGTAACCTCCTCCACGAAGTACCCGAAATACACCGTGATCAGGGCTTGGCGTGTTCTGATCAGGAGCTTCTTCGTAGTAGCGTTCCGCATACCAATCATCGACCCACTCCATCACATTACCTGCTCCATCCATGACACCGTAGGGGCTCTTATCAGTTGGAACCGTTCCGACAATTGCAGAGACTTCATGGCCATCCTGCACTCTCGCCCAATTGGCTCCGTTAGGCTGTTCGACATTACCCCAAGGCCACAGCCGTCCATCCGATCCTCGCATGGCTTTCTCCCACTCAGCCTCAGTCGGAAGCCGTTTCCCTTTCCAATGGCAATAGGCCTCAGCATCCTCCCATGACACATAGACCACAGGCTGATTGATGCTCAGCATCTTGCCCATGTTCTTGGCGTAACGAGCAGGAGGGCCCGACTTTCGATGCCCGGTCGCATCCACAAATTGCTGATACTGGAAATTGGTCGTTTCGTACCGATCAATGGCAAAGGCGCCCAGCACCAGCGTACGTTGCGGCCGTTCATCATACCCTCCATGATCCGTCCCGCGAATGAAGGGGCCTGCCGGAATCGAAATCACTTCTTCCAAGACCGGCTCTTCATGAACAGCCTGAGATGAATTAAGTGACTCTGGCGCGGTTGAATTCGTGGAATCTGCAGGGGGCGCTTCAAATGGGGTCAACGTGGTGCCCCGAAGGATTCCCATGATCGGAATCGCAGCGAATGCGAGAACGGCGAGGAGAAAAATGACCTTGAATTTCGTTTCGAGCATGTCAGTTATGACGGCGCGGGGCTTTCGCTCGCCTCCATATCACTGGCACAACGAAACCCAATCGTAATATCCGTCCGCCAGGCTTTCGCAGCAAATCGTTTGGACAGCCGCGCAGTATGCTCGGTCTCTCGCCATGATCCCCCACGCACCACTTTCAAGTCCGCACGGTCCGGCCCTTTCGGGTCACGAAAGGGCGCTTTCTGGTAATAATGCTCATCGTATGAATCGGCAACCCACTCTGCGACGTTCCCAGTCATGTCGTAGATTCCGTAGGGGCTTCGTCCTGCTTCGAATGACCCGGGAGGCGCAAGATATCGATACCCGTCTTCGCTTCCATCCAGATTAGCATTGGCACGGCCATTCCTGACGGGCTCGTCCCACGCATATTTCCGCCTTCCCTCACCGCGGCCGGCCTTTTCCCATTCTGCCTCCGAAGGAAGACGCTTTCCCGCCCATTTGCAATAGGCTGTTGCTTCATCCCATGACATGCTCATCGCCGCAAATTCTGGCTGCAATAGCTTGGATTGATCGTCTTCAAACACTTCGATCTTGGGCAACGAACGTTTGGTCATTTTGGCGAACCGGGCATATTCTTCTTGCGACACCTCTTTCCTATCGATGTAGAACGCACTTAAAAACACTTGCCGTTCTGGAACCTCATCCGGGTCGCCATCTTTACTCCCCATAATGAATGGGCCTTCAGGAACCTGCACCATCTCTCGCCCCTCATCGCCTATTCTTGTTTTATACATGGAATAATCCTGCGAGGGTGCGGAGGATGCGCTGCTTAGCGCAGGTCGAGCCTCAGTCTTGATCGACGAGGCCAGCGCTTTCATCTGCTTCGCCTTATAGGACTCATAGACCAGCAAGCTGATCATCAGGATGAACGCCCCAAAGACAAACACGATTCCGCCGACGAGCACTCCCTTATTTTCCATCGTGTCTCATACTCCTCCGGATGCCGCTTTTTTCTTTGCCGCTCGCATATCCAGCAACATCGAAATCTGCACACCGAGAAATCCACCCATCGCAGCACCGGCCCCGGCGCCCACTGATATCCTCTCTGGTCCGGCAATAAGCCAGGCAAGCGCTCCACCTAGCAGAGTGCCCACTAAAATACTCGCCAAGAAACGCCGCCCCCCCATAAAGCCGATCACACCGCCGAGCACCAACCCTGCCCCACTCGCCAACGGCATAATGCCGCCACCCATAATCATCCCGATAAGCGTCCCGACAGTTCCCATCACGGCGACGCCGAACAGGATATCGATCACCTTCTTTATGAGTGCAACTTGTTCCGTGTCAGGTTTGGTCATGCTGACTACGGTCCATTTTTCTAACGTCCGGCGCTCGCCACCATCGAGCCAAAATCGATTTCAACACCGGATGCAGCTATGATCGAGATACCCCAGGCCTTGGCAGCCGGTTCATGCTTGTGAATCTTCTTGAAATCTTCGTACACATTCACGCGTTCTTCGAACCACTCTCCGACAACCTTCGTGCCGCTTTGCACGACAATCTCCGAGCCGCTGAATATACCCCCTTCGGTCAGCGTGCCCTCGGGCTTAGTGGCACTCCAGACATACTTCGTAAACACAGGAATAAACATCAGGTCGGTATCCAGCGAAGCATAGATCGCCGCAATCGGCTCACTGTCCGTCGTGGCTTTTTGCAGACGCCAACGCCAGGTGAGGACGGGAAAGGCCTTGGGGTCCCATTCGATCTTCTTTTTTTTGATCCGCTGTCCCGCATCCTTCGCGGAAAGAAAACTTACACCGTCCTCCGTCTGGATCTTATACGCGTCCCGCCCCTTAGACTGGCTCCGTTGATTTTCATGCTCCCAATTCAACGGGAATCCCTCCGCATCTTTCGTCTGGAAATCCTCCAGAACCAAAGACTGGGTTTGTGCCGTGACTGAACCCTGCATCACCATGCTTCCATACACGACCAATACGACCGTCAGATATCTCAGGATCATCACCCCTCGCCTCATACTTCCTACCCCTTTCGGCTTTAACAAGCTGCGAGAAAACTATTGTGGCACGGTGGAGATTCAACGGCTCTAACATCTAGAGCAACAAAAGAACCACACACGGGATGCTCAAAAAGGCGACCTTCTCACTCGCCCAACCCTGGCGCGCCAAGACGCGCCTTTTCCCAGGCAAGGCCGCAGCGAGCGAAGAGGCGAGGAGGTATGTACCGCACTTCGTGTGGGCCGTTCGCCATCTCAATTGATCTTGGCGAACGGAAAACCCCCCTCCAGTGATTCCGATATCCGAGAGGCATGCCTCTATACGCTGAGCTTCTGAGCGATGCGAGAACGAAGCTGGCGGACTTTTTCAGCATCCTGTTATGCCTCTTGCGACGACGACGGCGGCGCCAGGACCCTTGCATTTCCCTCGGCTAACGCTTCTCCGATCGCAGGCGACTGGTCACGCTGGGACATCCAGAACAGGACGAGCACGGCCCCCCAAAACACCATCATGTTGAGCGTCACCATCTTCGCCGCAAACGCGAAGTCCGGCGTAAAGGCCCAAGGAGAGACATCGGCCATCACCTCGCTGACATGCCATGCCAGCCGCCCTGAGGAACGGATATAACCCATGAGACCCATGACCCATGTGAAGGCCGCAGCGAGTCCAAACAACCCCGCCATGCCCCTGAGAGAAATCTTTCCCCACTGAACCGGCCCGTGAAGGAGCGCTCCCTTGAGCATCATGCGATTGATGATCACCCCGGCCACGAGTACCGTCAATGTGGTTGCAGCCTGCGGGGACGACAGCCCGACACGGAGCTTCGCCGGAAGATAGTACCCATACACTGAGAGCCAGATAATGTTGATCGCCCCCAGAATGAACAGCGCGCCGATAAGGATGTTCCCTTTCATAACCCAGGGCACAACCATCGTTCGATTAGCGCGACGGTAATACAGGAAACTCATGGTGGTCACGAGAATCATGATATTGACCGCGCCATTCTTCGCGGACATCACTCCGTAATTGCCGACCACGGGATGCGACGCTCCACCCATCGCCTTCACTTCACTGGCCGACATAAAGACAGTGTGGGGCGTCAGCCACACAAACAGGGCCACCATAAACACCGAGAGCAGCACCTGGTAATAGGGCTGATACCGTTCCCCTCCGCGAAGGCGCGCCATACTCTGCCAGAGATAAAAGTTGACGCCGAGGAACAGGACACCGATCAAGATGGCTTGGACGACGAAGAGCCACGTGAGTAATCCCCCCATCATCGTCACACCCATACTCTGGCTGAATGAGTAAACCGATCGCATCAGCCAGTAGCCGGCGAAAGGCATCGGTAATAATGCGATCACCGTCACAAATAGAAAAATATGTCCGACCCAGTCGAAATAGGCGCTCTCTTTTTCAGTCTTGCTGGTAAAAAATCGATAGCACGCGTAGGCCATCACCACCGCGCCGCCGGACATAATGTTCGCCAGGAAGCGATGGACATTGAGTGGATTCCACAGAGCCGAATGGAGCAAATGCCATCCATTCCCCAAAAACTGCCCTTTCGCATCGACACCCGCCGGCGCCATCATGAAAGCCGACCAGGCATTTGCCAACAGCAGCAATGCCGTTCCAAACAGGTTACTCAACAGGCCGATCGATGCATGGGCCCACTTTGAAGCCGGCTCAGCCAGTCGGCTCCAACTATAGTAATAGGTGATGAGCAGCAGCGATTCTCCGAGAAATACGAAGGCATAGACCGGCATAAACGTCTTAAACGTCCCGCCCATGTACTTCATGAAGCTGGGGTAGAAATAGAGAAATATCCCCAGCATGATGCTCCCGACTACGGCCGTCACCGATAAGGAGAGGAGAGCGACTTTCGCCAAATCCCGCGCAAGGCCGTCATAACGAAGGGCGAGTTCGGGCTTTTTGCTCGTGAGCCCAAGAAACTCCAGCAGCACGCAAAAAATCGGTAACGCGAGAACAAACCCTCCGAAGTAGGTGTGGAGCTGGGTGACGAACCACACGAGCAATCGACTGTCCAAGGGTCCGATGCGCGAGTACACAGTCTCCTGGGGAGAAGGGGCCTGCGGCCCCTCGGGAGTTCCTGGGGTCTTGAAATACAGATCTGTGGCTTCCTCAGCAAAGGATTGGCTCTGAAGACCCCAACCAACTCCCAAGGCCGTGAGAATTACCACCAGCAGGACAGAAAACCCGATGAATCTGTATGCGTTCTTCTTCCTGACCATATTTCTCAGTGGACTACCCTTCTTGTTCGTGAAAGGTGACGTGTGCCAGATGGACAGTTTCGGGAAACGAGCATGGGGCTGCCCTACATCTCACGTTTCACTTTGTTACCGTTCACGGCTTGTGAAAACGCCGTGAGCATCCTGTTACACCTTCGAACTGGAACCAGCAGTCATTGAAACGCTTGCCCTCGTCGACTTGCCAAGAATACCCATGACGAAAGGACATCGGAGTAAGGCACTCGACATCGTGTGGCCCTGCTGTTCTTCTACTTGCCGGCGAAACCCGAGATAGTAACAATACAACGCCATCATGCCTGTGACGAATCCACCGCAGGCCATCGCATAGGCAGTGGGAATTCCGGGCTGCCTGAAGAAGAAAATTACACAGCCCGCCGCCACAAGATAGTAGGTCGCAGCAAAAGAAAGCCCAGGCCACCACCAATACTTGAGCAGTTCACCCGCCTTCGTTTGCGCCAGTCCTTGGGTCCATGACGATTGAGGATGAAGTCCGCCAAAATAGGCGCAGAGCGCGACCCCGCCTCCCAACAACGCGACAGCGGACAACTGCAACAGTGCTGCGATTTGATGTGTCTCGACCAGGTATCCCAGAGATGCACCCAGTGCCCCGACAACAAGACCGACTGCGACCCAAGGGCCGAATTGCATCGCATGGTTGCCCACCATTGTACGGAGTGCCGCCCCATCGGGAAACGTTGGAAATGGACGGCCCATGAGGGTTATTTTCCGCACGTGACCGATCTCGAATGCATCGCGCGCGACGGACGTACAGGAAATGATGATGGCCATCATAGCCGGCCCATCTGGATGTTTGAGATAGTCATATCCGACAAACCAGAGCAGCGCCAAAACCAACAGAGACAACTGAACTCCATACACAAACCCGATCCAGCCGCCGAGCCACGTGAGTAACCGACTTCCATCCTCTCGCAGGATCTTCCCCCATCCAGTGGCCCGACCGACGCGATACGCGAACAATGCCGTCACCAATGAAACAAGGCCGCTGACCGCCAACAACACGATCGGTTCAGAAAGCGGCAACAGCAGCTTGGCTAATCGATAGACCACAAATGCCACCAACCCAGGCACAAACATGACGATCCGCTTTTTTTTGCGCACAGAGTCTTCCGTAACGACCAGGCTGAGGCTGGGCAATACTCGTAGCGCCATTCGATGCAGCATATTCATTCCCGTTAGGCGTGAAACGTGAGGCGTAAGGTGAATGGGCCTCCGTTATTCTCGCCTTACCCCTAACGCCTCACCCCTTACGTCTTCTGTGCGCCCATCCCAAAATAGCGCGCCTTCACTTCTTCCATCAACGCAACCGTGATCCGCGCCTCGCCACGATCGGCTGCGGTTCGTTCTAATTCAATGCGCGCCATGGCACGCACCGGCGCCGGCACTCTCTCCAAGCGGCGCTCCGCATCAGATGTCCACTCAATGCGCTCGCCGGTTCTTGGACGAAGCACTATGTCGCAGGTGATGACCCGTTCCCCTCTCGCCCGCATGTCCTGCTCGACTTCACCGCGCACGAGCGGGGCAAGATACGGAGGCATGCGATCCAGCCGATGGATCGCCTCGTCGGTCCACATCATCCGATCGACGAGCCCGCCTGGCTGCCCGGCTGGAACATCAGCCCCTATTTTTAGTCCACAGCCACGGCATTCCGACCGAATGAACCATTGAGGCGTCCCATCCTCGTAAGATCGTTCTTCAATCCCTTCGGTATGCATCCAGCGACCGCAGCCACAGGTCAACATTACTTAACCCAATGTTTAATGTTAAATGGTCAATGTTTGATTATCGGCCCCGAACTTTAACTCTTCACCTAGCCTCGGTCATTTAACATTCACCATTGCCCATTTACCCATTCATCCAATCTTGCCTGGGTATAAGAGATAGAGCATCGTGTAGGTGGTAGTCCCGGTCACAAAGAGGACGCAATAGACGACCATCGTGAACCGTCCGAGCGCCCGATGGCGGCGCGCGCCGTTCGGCCAGATCCGTTGAATCGTCATTTCAACTGAAAACACGATGGCAATCACCGTCAATAAACCGAGATACACCTCGAACTTCCGCATTGAAAAGTCGGCAGTGGCGATGCGCGACAAGAACAACAGCATGACGACCGCCGTGAGCGTACCAAACACCACCCCGATCTTCTTCCACGTCGTGAGCAACAGTGTCTCGCTGAGCGACCGAACACCATCGATGACTTGCTGCGCGCGAAAACCCAGCACAATCATGTAGACCGCCATGACTAATCCGAGAATCACCAGAAAAATATGTACCGTCAGCACAGGAATGAAGACGTAATCGTAGAGGGCCTGCGACCCGCCGAAGCCTTCCTTCCCTTCAAAAGCCAACACGCCTAATTGCCGAAATAGATAGTAACTGATGAAAAATGCCACCATGGCGATCATCCCGCCAAACATCATCCAGTGATGCGCATCCGCCCGGCTTCTCTTCGCTTGGATCCAGCCGATCACGAAGAGCCCCGTAAAGAACGTCGCCATGAGTTGGCTCATATCTGCCCCAACCGTGGCGTGAGTTCCAAAAAACCCCGGCTCTTTTAGCCACTCAAGCATGACGCCCTTCTCGCTCGTCTGTCTGGTCTTTTTGGTCTATTTCGTCTATCTCGTCTGCACCAGACAGACCAGAGAGACGGGGCGACAACGAGACAGACCAACATGTCGCTTCACGCTTCATGAGCTTTTATGCCCTGCACAACCGCTGACGGTTCCAATTCTGCGACTGTTGGGAAACCCGCCTCCCCCATCCACTGAATCGCGTCCGCCGCTTTGTAACAATCACCTCGCTCTGTGTTCACGAGAATATGGACCGCAAACGCGGTGGTCCAAGCCGGGCCGGTTCCGGCTTCGTTTAAGAATCGATCCTTGATGACCAATCGACCGCACGGCGCTAAATGAGCCCAAACCTTTTTCACCAGTGCCGCGTTCGTCGAAAAATCTTGATAATGCAGGATGTCCGACATCAGGACGACGTCGTAGGCCCCGCCAAGTCCATCTCTGTTAAAATCTCCGGAACGCAACGCAATCCTCGATTCCAAACCCGCTTCTTTCACAATTCGTTCCGTGAGTCGGAGCGTCGCAGGCAAATCGAACACCGTAGCAGTCAACTCTGGATAGGCCTGACAAAATGCAATCGCGTTGGTCCCAGCTCCGCCTCCCAAATCCAGGAATCGCACCGGCCCCTGCAGCTGCAGCCGTTTGGCAAGATCAGGCCCGCTCTGCTGCCCAATCCGATGGAGTACCGCCAGCACATTGCTGCCTAAATCCGGGTCGGTCTCAAAGACATGCCGGTCGACCGACCGTTGTCCCGTGCGAATCGTCTGTTCCAATTTGCCCCAGTTATCCCATTCTGCATCGTGAAGCAGAAGGAGGTGTCCGATATACTGAGCAGAATTACGGACAAGATGAGTGGCCGCGGCCGTTGAATTCCCATAAGAATCCCCGTCCTTCTCCATTAGTCGCATCGCAACAAGAGCGTTCAACAACAATCCCAGCGTCTGCGCATGGGCGCCGATTCGATCGGCTATTTCAGAAAGTGTTTTCCGCTTTCCATCCAACGCAGAAAACACGTCCAGCCGGACAGCCGTGAGCAGAACTTTGGTCTCCCAGTAGTAGCCAAGCTGGAAGATTTCTGCGAGCGATAGTTCTCGTGACACACCACGCCCCTCAAGCAAATCGCTTTGAAACTCAGCATCTTACCTAGATTGGAAACTGAAAGGCAAGGCGACAGAAACCGTATGCTAGAACGGGAAAATACGAAGGGCAGCGGATTGCTCCGCTGCCCTCGATTGCGGGGTACCCCGCTCAAACGAACATGAACTTACTTGATTTCAGCCTTGAGGTTGGCGGTTCCGCCGTCAGCTACATCCACCTCAAACTCCACCTTCTTACCCTTGGCGGCGAACGGATGCCAGGCCACCACTTTGTGCTTGCCGGCCGGCACATCCTTGATCTCGAAGGAGCCATCGTCCTTCACGACCGCAAAGTGCGGGCTCGACACCGGGAGAAAGAAGCCCTGCATGAACTCGTGCTGGTCGCACTGCAAACGATACCAGCCATCCTTCTCTGCTCCACCACGGAACACCACGGGCTTATCGAGCTTGTCGCCCTTCTTGGCCAAACCGATGTTGAAACCGGTGGCCGAGCTGGTGCCCTTCACCACAAAGCTATGGGGGTTATGCAGCACGCCTTGGACCGACTTGGGATCATCCGGATCGGCGTCATGGTTCTCAACCTTGAAGGACTTGGTATTCACCACCACACCGGTCAACGGCATGAACTCGCAGAATTCCGCAATGACTTCAGTGCCCTGATATCCATCGACGAACGCCTTATCTTCGACATCAATGACGGCGACCACCGCGTTCTTGAGGCCACCATCTTTACCGACTTCGATGGTCTTCAAGAACCGCTTATCCCCGTCCATCAATTCCTTGTGAGGATTCTTCGGACAGAACTTGGGATTAGGGAACTTCGAGAACAAAAATTCTTTTTGCTCAGACTTTCCAGCAAAGGTCACCTTGCCGGCAATCGTTCCGCCTGCGAACGAGGTGAGAGGCGCCGCGACAAACGCGACGGCTGCCACACCAAATATGACTGATAGTGCACTCTTCATGGGACTGCCTCCTTGTGATTAACGATAGACCCTGATCCTAGCTCATTGTTCCCGTCTTTTTTCCACCGGCCTAAGGAGAGAAAGATGGGAACGGCTTCCTCTCTGGTGGGCTCGATCGATGCCAGGCTGGCGAGGCTGGTCTTGGAACGAGTATATATATGAAATCCTACCGTATCCTGTCAATCTGAAACAAGAGGGTGAAAAGGCCCAGCCATCGCCACTTTCTTCGATGGCGCAAGACGATCGGTCAATCTGATCGGCCAGACTCCTACCCTTTGTTTGCCCTTGTCAACCCAAGCAACTTTATCGACTCCTGCGCAGCGGCACGAGCTTTGGTAGCAGGATTGAGGAGCTGTCCTGGATCGGCGTGGATACCGATATCCGCTACGCGACTGCACTGCCGGATGACTTCATTGAGGGAAGTCTTGGCATCGGCCCGACGAGGATCTGATAGTGAGAGCTGTTTGATCATCGTCTCGGCATAGCGCGCCGCCTCTCCGCAGTGATGGACGATGGCCTTTGCATCCCCCATTCCGCCATGCGCCACCATTTCTTCGACGTTCTTCATCAGACTGTCGCCCTGATCTTGCAGACTCGCGCCAGATGGCTCCGATGCGCGTACCGTACCCTCATTGGAGACGAAGAGAAACGACAGCAGGATGGCTAGGACTGCCGGCATAATCCGGCTCCTGATCGTCTGAAGCAACTTCACACTTCTTCCTTCATAGGCTGGTGAACAGATGGAGGGACCACCGATGATCCAGACAGGATGCTCTTTCAGCATCCTACTAGTGTCGGCCCTTGGGTTCCAGTGGGACAGAAGTCAGGTCCCGATAGAGGCGGTGAAACTCTTCCGTCGTGAGCTGTTCATTCTGTAATTGTGCCAACGCAGCCTGATCGATGGGATATTCAACTGTGTCGTCGTAGTTCGATGATGCAATCGTGATAAATCGTGGAGGGAACAGTCGCTCCGGCAGTAGAATCCCCACACCAAGGTTATACTTGAGTGCCAACCGGATTGCTTCTCGTGCCTTATCAGCGGGAACGTCTCGGCCCAGACCAATGTTTTGTGGAGGCTGCCCCTGTCTAAAAAACTGAAAGTGGACGTTCGCCATCCCCGCTAGGACAAATTCTTCCGTCACTGTGGCAATCTGTTTTTTGTACTGACTCGCCAGCACGACCTCAACGCGGCTCACCGGAGGTGCCGATACGACTTCGGCAGCGACCGCGTGAGCGCCTATCACGCCGAGACACGCAGCCAGCACCACCGCATGCAGGGATCGAGAACGCGCCATGGCTATTTCGATTCAAAGTTAAAGTCCAACGATGTCGTGCCGTTCGCAGCCACCGTGACGTTTTGCACTTTCTCTCCCAGAGTCGGGTGCCAGGCCTTGATTCGATAATTGCCGGCCGGAAGATCCTTGATCTCAAAGGTCCCCTCCATGCCGGTGATCGCGTAATATGGATTATCAACGGCTAGACCGTGTCCCTGCATGTAGGGATGAAAGCCGCACTGCATACTGACATCGCGACGATGACCTGTGAACCGGATGATATCGCTCGTCCCGGTCCTGGTAAGAGAGGGACGATGGAACATGATGAACACATGCTCGCGGTCCCGCTCATAGAACTGCAAATCGTGCGAGACCGGGTCAAGATTCTTCACTATCAATGGGTGATTGTCCCGCATGACCGATACGAAGGGGACAAATTGGCAAATATTCGCCTCCAGATTCGTTTCTGTCAATCCGAACGGTTTGCCTTTCTCAACGTTTTCGATCGTCACGACGACATCTTTCAACCCTTGATTTCTTCCGATTGTGACGGTCCGAAGCAGCCGGAAGCCGGACCCATCGGACAGCGCTCCGCAATACACTCGATCTGGAAACCTGCTCAGATCGAACGACGCAGGCGCTGGCGGTTCGCCATACAGCTGCACGGTACCGGTCACTGTGCCGCCGTTCGAAACCATCGCTTCCTCATATGCCCAGGCTGCGATCGAACCACTCATGAACAGGCTCAGAACGATCACGTGACAGATAGAAGCTATCATGCGCCATCGATTTACAGTCATGCTCACCACCGTTAGAAACACATAGAAACAAAATAGATGGGGGGAGTATAAATACTCCCCCCATGGTTCAGTCGATCTTACTCGGTCTCGGACTCGAACTGGCAGGACCTTCGCCTCTTCAACGAGCCGAGGCCATCGTCCTCCTTATCGTCCAACCGTTGACGTTCGCGAAACAGCCCCTCCTGCATTCTCATTCTCCGCTGTCTTGGTCGGTGGAACCTGTGGCATCAACGGAAGGATCCGCTGATCCTCAATCGGCAACACCTTGAAGAGGCCCCATTGTCCTGCGTTGGCAAACGCTGGACGCTGGTTCTTCCACATGTAGTCGCCGACAATCCTATTCGGACCGCCTGCGCCACCTGTGAGATAGGCATTGATCACCTCAGACCCACCGAACTCCATCGTGCTGACCTGGTCGGCACCCTGCGAATAAGGCTCATGCGGCCATTCATGGCCATCGACCGTGAATAGCTGAACCTGCTCACTGAACGCGCCGAGCACGTGAATAGCCACCGGATCTCCAACATGCGCCTGCAGCAACGGCGTCGCAGGTCCACTACCCCCAGCTTTGACACAGCTGAAGATCTCCGGTATATCGCAGCCCTTTTCCATCCGCCAGGCGGTCGGTTCCGACTGGTAATTCACGGCTGTAATACCGGCCGCCTGTTGGATATACGGCATGAAACTCACACCTATGATGTTATCTTCGTCCTGGAACATCAACGAGAAGGAACGGTAGTTCTTCCGGTTCTCGTTCCCGGGGATCGTCCGATCCACAAGCACATCGGCACGCCAGCTGCTCTTCATCGTCAGATCGGCGCCCGTCATTGGATCGCGGTAGCGCGATCCCTTCGGACCGACAATAACCGAACCGAACAGACCGTTGCGTGGATTCTCGACCACGTTCCCCCAATCTTGAATGAGGGCAGCCAGTTCTCCATACTCCGGGTGAGCAAAATAGGTGTACGTTTTGCTCTCGCCAGGACCGATCGTTTGATCGCCAGGGTTGTTGCCGACATTGGCGCCGAACGAATCTTTCGGATCGAACGCCATCATATCGACGTGGAATCCAGCCCGTTCTTTGGCCATCTCATTTTTTAAATTAACCTTCATACAATCGCCGACGTTTACGTGCAAGGTCAGCGGGCTCGGCTTGAGTTCACCGGCCTTAACCTTGCCACGATCACCGTCGAGTACATACATCTTACCCTGCTCGTTCCCAAACACCATTTTGCGTTCCAAATCGACTTCCATCACACCCGGCGTTCCTTCGTTATACCGGATGTTCTGATCGATTGCCGAAACATTGAACGTCTTCACGGGAGCCTCTGCCGGACAAACCGACGGAGCGGATTTTTGAATCTGCTCTCGGCTCGGCAGGGGCTTCAGATCCCCTTGCAGCTCATCGAAG
Source organism: Nitrospira sp. (assembly GCA_030456405.1). Next base: position 607 of record JAKDNQ010000018.1, on the reverse strand, counting down.
ACCCGGAAGATTCCCCAACTGCCTTCCGCGAAGTGGGAAGCGCGGCCGCTATAGTAGAGATAGTCGCCGGCCTGTTTCTGCGGTCCCCCTGCCGCTGGGATCGCCGGATCGTAGCGCTCTCCAATCGCCAGGTGAATCGTGCTTCGCGGCATGGCGGTCGTCGAATACCGTTCCATTGGGAACCAATGGCCCGTCACGTGCCAGGTATGCACTTCGTTGGCAGACCCTACCAAGGCGCGCACCAGAATCGGGTCGCCAAGATAGGCCCGTAACAACGGAGTGCCCGGATCGCCGTGAATACCGGAGACGAAGAGTTTCGACGGGTCAGGATTCTGGGCTAGACGCACACTCAATGGCTCAACGCGCATGCTATAGCTGCTTCCGGTGGTCGCTTCACCGCCATTCAAAAACCACATCGGCGATTTGTTGATGCGCTCAGGGAACTGATGAGACGGAGGCCCATCCACGGTGGTCGCCCCCACTCTTGCTTGTGGATTATCGGTGGTGATCAATTCTGCTACCCGCGCATTGCTGTCCTGGACGTGCATCATCACTTCGCGGAAACTACCACGGATATGAGCGGAAACTGGCTCCAAGGTATGGATGT
>JAKDNQ010000103.1 GCA_030456405.1 Nitrospira sp. | reverse complement strand
GTGGACTCGGCTTCCGGCAGGTGAGTCTCGAGGTCGTTCGATCATGACGACGCTCAACCTCAGTCGATTGGCCGGAGGGAGCCGCCCTTACCAAACCCATGGGTGGACGGTGTCGTTGCTGTGCCACGTGCTGGTGGTTGGGTGCGCCATCGCGCTGATGGCAGAAATCGATAAACCCGTCCTCCTGGATTCCTTTCACTGGGAGGTGTCTCTGGTGGAGAGTCCAGCGCTGGTCGAGCCGGCCCCGCCTGAGAAGCCTCCCGCCAAACCAGCTGTTCAACCGCCCAAGCCGCCCGTCAAGCCGATCACGCCGATTCAGCACACCGTGCAGCAGACGGTTCAGGATGTCGCCGTTCCCGTCGAAACGGTTCAGGCGGTTCAACAAATCACACAAGAGCCCGTCACCCAGATTATAGCCTCCAAGCCGGAGCCAATAATGGAGCAAGCGCCGCCGCAACCCACCACCGTATCCTCTGTAGAACACACGGAACCGATTCACGAGCGAACAGAGGAGGTGGCGCAAGCGGCTCCGTCCATGATCGAACATCGCGCCGTGCAACAGGTTCTCGTCCAGTATCGTCAAACGCAAGCCGACTACGGATGGCTCAGGGATGCGCTGTGGAGACGGATCGAAGAGCTGAAACGCTATCCGTCACAGGCCAGGGCCAACCATTGGGAAGGGAAAGTCGTGGTACGGGCGGTTATTCGAGACGACGGCGCGGTTATCGGCCTTCAGATTGCAGAAAGCTCCGGCCAACCGATCCTGGACCAGGAGGCTTTGGCGGTCATGAAGAAAGCCTCGCCGTTGACGCTGAAGCATCCGTTGGGCAAGCCGAGTATCACCCTGTTGATTCCGATCAGCTACAAGTTGGACGGCTAACGTCATGTATCACATATACGAAGAGACAACAGGAGAACCATGATGATGAATCACTCGATGATCACACGCATCTTGACGCTGTGCCTCGTGCTGTCTGTGCTCTTGGCGCTGTCGGCGATCGGGAGCGCTGCCTGGGCACAAACCAAAACCGACAAAGTATTTCACGCGACCGCAGTGGATGCCAAGGGCGTGGAAACCGACGTGAAAAATATCACCTTCTATTGGGAAGAGAAGATCAGCGAGACCGCATTCGTCCCGCACGAACTCCGTGAAGTGCCGGTGAAACGCGGGACGGCGACGGTCAAGATCAAGTTCGAGGGCATTAAATCCATCGATCTGAAGCCGTTGGGGAACGGGGCGCCGCCGAACGTCACCATCACGCTCCATGACGGCAAGACGGGAGAGTTCGTCCTCGCCATCGCGGGCAGTTTCAAAGGACAATCCGATTTCGGAGAAGTGGAACTGCCGGCAGCTGAACTGAAGAAGCTCACATTCAAGTAGGCGTCGCCTACCAGAGCGTGCGCACGTGTTTGTATTGCCGGATGAGGGTATCCTTTGTCAGCACCGTCGCATTCTCCTCTCTGGCGGTCGCGACAATGATTTGGTCCGCCGGATCTCCGTGAAACGGCTGGGGGAGCGTTGTTGATCGATAACTGAGCGAGGGGGTGAGCGGCACAAGCCGGAGCTTGGGCATCTCCAGCGCCTCCCGAAACCATTCTATCGGATCGCAGGAAATTCCGATCCGTTTCTTTTCCAACAATTTGCTGAATTCCCACGCCGAGATCACGGAGAGGAGGAGTTCTTCATAGTGATCGGGATTGGTCAGAATGGCGCGGACGCGTGTGGAAAGCTTCTTGGGTTGCATCTGCCACCAGACCCACACATGCGTATCCAGGACATACTTCACCGGCAAACATTCCACTCGTCTTCGCCGAGGGGCGACACAATATCACGCTCGAAGACCAGGGCGTTCGCTAACCTGCCCGGCGCCGCGCGCTTTTCGGCAAAGGGCACGATTTCGGCGAGCGGTTTGCCTCGTTTTGTGACGACGACAGGTTCTCGTGTTTCAGCGACTTCTCCCAATATTTTCAACGCATGCGCTTTAAAATCCGTCACGGGCATGGTTTTCACTCGACGACGCCTCCTTGCTCTGTGTTGGGTGATTCTCTCATGACTGATCTTATATAGTCATCTATAGTGGTCATGTCAAGCGAAACGCGGCAAGGATCGATCCGCCATTGGCTGAGCGCCTTCTCGCCTCCTTGATACCGGTGTGACCCACTTTGCGTCGGGGCGATCTACCAAGCGACCACGATGTGGTCGACGACCAGCATCTGACATCAGTGGCCTGCGTATTTTCTCTTTCACACGTCAGGTTTGTGCTCATCCATGCGTCATATGAACCGTGGACAGGCAGGGACCGATAGTCATCCGCGAGGCGGTTTCGCGAATGGAGCAGGAACGTACGGACGCTGTGATGAATGAACGGGACACACCGGCGCCGTCCGTAAGCGACGTTCGCTGTCACTGCGGGAAGCTGATCGCCCGCTGGCAGGGCGACAAGCTCGTCATCAAGTGCGCCCGCTGCGGACGCCTCGTCATGATGCACCATTCGGCCATCCGTGGAACGCCGCCTGACTTGAATGAAGGTCACCGTCGGTAGGTTCCATCCACTCAAATAGACGCCGTCACGTCGAGGCCAACGGATCGTGAGTCCAGAGCCCACCGCTGCGCATGCAGCAGTGGGCTCTATTGTTTGAGACTCCAACCGTGGGAAAGAAAGGGAACTCGACATGAGATGGCGTGAAGTAGGAATCGGGATCGGGATTTTTGCGCTGCTGACGACGATGGCGATGGCGTCGGCGAGATCAGCCTTTGCGCAAACCGAGATGGTGACGGTGAACATTCCTCCGCAAGAACTATCGTCGGCACTGACGGCGTTGGCCGAGCAGACTCAGTTACAACTACTCTATGCCTCGGAACTGGCGAGTGGACGCACAACCGCAGGCGTCACCGGAACGATGACCCCGCAGGAAGCCACTCGCCAGTTATTGGAAGGAACAGGGTTGCAGTTTACATTTACCGACGCCAAGACAGTGACGCTGCAATCTGCGCTTCCGGCCGGGGCCGCAGTCGGCGGAGCGGCGATTGTGGCGGAAGGGGCTAAATCGAAGCCGATAAAGGTGCCGGAGATCTTAGTGAAGGATGTGCGTCAGCGCAACAACGATACGACTTCCTATGTGGCCGAGGAAGCCAGCACGGCGACCAGGACCGACACGCCGATTATTCAAGTGCCGCAGTCGGTCGGAGTGGTGACGCAGCGAGTGATCGAGGATCAGCGCGCCGTTCGATTGCAGCAGGCCCTCCGGAATGTGAGTGGGGTGCAGTTCGGTCAATCCGACTCGGGGGAGTTGGCGACGGATGTGGCGTTCTGTCGAGGATTCCCGTGCAGCTATTTCAAGAACTATCTCCGAAATGAGAATGGAGAACAGGCCTCGACCTTTCGCGACATCGCAAATATTCAACGCCTCGAAGTGCTCAAAGGACCAGCCTCGGTCCTCTACGGTCGAGGCGAACCGGGCGGCATTATCAATATACTGACGAAACAGCCGCAGGCGGAGCGCTATCACTCCATTCAACAGATTGTTGGGAGTTACAACTATTACCGGACCATGATCGATTCCACGGGGCCGCTCGATAAGGATGGAAAATTCCTGTATCGCATTAATGGGGCCTATGAGAACAGAGAAAGCTTCCGCGATTTTGTGAACGGTCAACGCTATTTCATTGCGCCCGTCTTCACGTGGCTTGCCGGCAGCAATACGACTATTACCGTCGAAAGCGAATATCTTCATCACCGGCAAACGTTCGACAACGGTTTTCCCGCGATCTGGGCCGACGTCGCGCCATTGCCCAGAAGCCGATTCCTGGGCGAACCGTTCAATTTGTCACATACCGAGGAAGGTCGAGTCAGCCTCACGGTGGCGCATCGGTTCAGCGACAGTTGGCGGGTCGAGAGTCGCTTCCGAGCCGACGAGACGACCGTCCTCGGCCGGGTCGCCTTCTCAGATACGGTTCTGCCCGACAATCGAACATTGACTCGTAATTTCTTTCTTCTGCGGCCGGACTCATCGAGCTATTATTGGCGCAACGACCTAATCGGCAAGGTCTCGACCGGGTTTCTCCAACATAAGCTTCTGACCGGTGTCGAGATCGGCCGGCAATCCACATCGTTGGATTTTGCCTTTGCGCCGTTCCCATCCATCGACATTTTTAATCCCCTGTACAATCAAGCCCCGGTGCCCGATGTTACGCTGACTCTCGCATCGCGGGTGTTCGCCAATTCCGTCGCCGGCTATATTCAGGACGAGATCGCGCTGTTCGACAAACTCCACGTCCTGTTCGGTGCGCGCGGCGACTATTTCCATCAGAATACCAACGTGTCGAACGTAGTGACGAAAACGGAGGATTTCGCCTTCAGTCCACGCATCGGCGTGAGCTACCAGCCGATTCCTCAAGTGGCCCTGTATAGCAACGTGACCCGCTCCTTTCAGCCGGTCTTCAATCCCTTCACTGCGGCGAGTAACATCTTTAAGCCTACGACCGCGACACAATACGAAGCCGGGATCAAAACCGACATTGTGCCGGGCCGTCTCACCTCGACCTTGGCCATCTACCGGATCTTGAAGGAGGACGCCCTCGCATTGGACCCCAACAATCCTTTCTTTTTCGTGCAGACGGGTGCCCAGCGAAGCCAAGGCGTCGAGTTCGACATGACCGCGCAGTTAATGCCAGGCTGGAGGGTCATTGCGACCTATGCGTACACAGATGCCCGCGTCACGGCCGACACCACGATCCCAGTCGGAAACCGATTGCCGTTGATCGCCAGGCATACAGGCAGTCTCTGGAGCACCTATGATTTTCAAGAAGGGCTCTTCACAGGATTCGGTGTCGGCGGCGGGCTGTTTGCTGTCGGCGAACGGGCCGGAGACATCAATAATTCATTCGAGCTCCCCGGCTATGTCCGCACCGATGCGGCCCTGTACTATCGCAAGCAGGAAATCTTCTCCCGTACGAATCTGATTGCGCAATTGAACTTCATAAATCTTTTGAATCAAGAATACTTCTACGGGGGATTTGGTAATCGGAGCGTAGCAGGACTTCCCGGCGCGCCGTTGAGTGTCTTCGGTTCCGTGAAGCTGGAATTTTTCTGAATCGACGAGGGCACTGTATGACGGTCGGTAAGCTCAAAAATTGGTACCTCATTCACAAATGGACGAGTTTGATTTGTACCATCTTTCTACTTCTATTGTGCGTAACCGGTTTGCCGCTCGTCTTTCGTGACGAGCTTGCCGTCTTGTTAGGGGAAGCCATCGAGCCTCCCGAAGCCGCGACGACCACGGTGCCGGTCAACCTGCAAGCCATGGTCGACGATGCGCAGGCACGGCTGCCGAAGGATCACGTGCAGTTCCTCACTTTGGATGACCAGCATCCGGCATGGTTCGTCTCACTCGCTGCCACATTGACCTCAGTCGAGAACACCGGGATTTTTATGTACGATTCCCGTACCGGGGCATTCCTCCATGCTCCACCTGCCAATGAGGGCGTCACAAATTTCTTCTTCAAACTCCACACCGAACTCTTCGCAGGCCTGCCGGGAACCTTATTTCTTGGGGCCATGGGATTGCTGTTCGTTGCTTCCGTCGTCTCAGGCGTCGTGGTGTACGGACCCTTCATGCGGAGACTGGCATTCGGCACGATCCGTCAAAGAGGGAGCGGGCGACTGACCTGGTTGGACCTGCATAACCTCCTCGGCATCGTGACAGTGCTCTGGGCTCTGGTCGTCGGCGTAACTGGTGTCATCAACACATTGGACCGGCCTCTGTTCGCCTATTGGCAGGAGACGGAGGTGGCGGGGATGATCGCGCCCTGGACAGGCAAACCGACCCCGAACGTGCTGCAACCGATGGATGCCGTGATCAAGACTGCCGAAGCGGCGGCGCCGGATATGGTGGTCCGCTTCGTGGCCTTCCCTGGCACGCTCTTCGCCAGTCCTCATCACTTTATGGTGTTCATGCGAGGGCAAACCCCGTTGACCGCCCGACTTCTGACGCCGCTGCTCATTGATGCGGAGACGGCGCAATTGACGGATGCACGCTCGTTGCCATGGTATCTGACCGCTCTCGTACTCTCTCAACCTCTCCACTTCGGCGACTATGGTGGGACGCCGTTCAAGATCATCTGGGGCTTGCTTGGTGTGATCACGATCGTTGTGCTGGTGAGCGGCCTCTACCTGTGGTGGAAGAAGCGGCATACCTCCATGGATCAATTCATGGCTGAAGCCGAGCCCACCAACGAGGTTCTGCTATCCGTAGCGCAGAGCGCGACACGAAGATGAGTCTTTCTCTGTCGTCCCGCCAAGTCTGGGGCATGCCCATCGTGCTTGCTGTGCTCAGTGCGAGTGGCCTGATCACCGCTCTTCTTGGCGATGGAATTTGGGATATCCTGTCCTGGATCGGGCTCGCCGCACCGGTCGTGGCTGTCGGTTGGTATATGACGCGCATACGCCGGTAGCCGGCTTCATGTTTAGGAGGATGATTTTGCGCTGAACTTCTGCAGACTCTTCAATCAGGCTACAACGTGTGTCTTTCCAATTCATCACTGAATTGTTTTAACGAGATCGTACCTGGTGCAATTTTTCCACCCTGGGAATGACAATGGGATGTACACCGATTGACTGTCAACTGGGAGGCTGCGAAAATACAAAAACTCTGAAACTCAACAAATGGTATTCACTGATCTACCGAGCTCGTAATGGACCATCGCCACATTAATCTGACCTCGTTTTTCCTAATGCTTGCTATAGGCATGCTGACTGGTTGTGCCAGCAGTGTTTCAGAGAGGACAGTGACGCCGGCCGAACAACCCATACACCAAGTATGTGAGACCTCATCTCATGACCGCAGCTACGCGGCCACTTGTGCGACGTCGGCGTCCTTACAGCCCGAAACACCCATCAAAGACATCCCTTCCTCCGTTCAAGGCATCACCCGCCCGGTCATCGACGATCAGAAAGCGATGCGTGTCGGCGATGCGCTCCGCAATGTCAGCGGTGTCCAGGGTGGCGGCCGATAATCTTTTATCTCTACGACTGTTTCATGAGCACCAGGGTGACTGGCTGGCCATGCTCCGGCGCATGGTCGGCTGGGGCTTCCAATCGGAATCGTACTCTGGGAGTAGGCAGCTCCCTTCCGATAGTTTGTGTCCCGCAAATAATTGAACTCGTACGGCGGATATTGTCTGTATATTACTGTGAACGATGCCGGCAACATGAGTGTGTTTCACCAAAGCCCTTCTGCTAAGGCCCTTCCATGTTCAATCTGATCGGGTTAGGAGCTGTGGCCGGGCTGATCCCGGTCTATCTGGGAATCGGCGCAGCCTTGCTGCTCG
>JAKDNQ010000102.1 GCA_030456405.1 Nitrospira sp. | reverse complement strand
CTCTCCTGAAAGTCACGGGCATTCCATGGACGGAGCGACAAGCCCTCACGAGCCGAGGAGAGGAATATCGAACCTACCAACGGACAACGAGTTCGTTCATTCCATGGTTTCCTAAGACGAGGTGACTGAACCCGCGTTCTTGAGCGCTTCTGCTGCAATGGCGGCTAGGAGACTTTATTGAGAGCGGCGAGACGCGCCTGGGCCGTGGCTGCTTCTTTGCTATTGGGATAGAGACGGATCACGTCTTCGTACAACTGCTTCGCGTGGGGCAGGTTCATCTGGCGCTCTTCGAACTCGGCGGTCTCGAGCAGATCCTTAGCCTTGTCACCGGAACAACCCATAAGCAGAATACAGCAGAGTGCCCAAAGCATGAATCGTGCGGTCATCGTCGCTGTCCTTTTCGAGTTATCCTACCGGCCTGACAGGCTATTGTCTATCGCCGGGTCGTGAAGCGAGTGGATCGATTCCGTAACGGGGCGCCGCGATGGCTTCGCTTCGACATTGCGGGCAGCGGCTCGGGCTCGTGAGACGCCTACGGTCACGAAAAATAAAGTGACAATCATGACAACGTGCCGGGTCCAGGATGAATCTCCTTGTCTTGTCGCGCGCGATGGTTTTCACGACATGAGTCAGATGCTCCTCGACCTGTCGCTCACGAATGCTCAGCATCTGCGCCAACTGGTAAGACGAGAGCCTGGCGCCCGCGATCAAGTCGATGATCCGTTGACGAGGTGTCCGTTCGGAAGGCAACATGATACGGTATCGTAGGCCATTGCGTGAGGGGAAACCAAGTTCAATGTAGACTGAGTTGAACGGCGTCGATACCTCTGTCAGGATACGGACAGCATGCAGGCTCATCTGAATCCTCATCAAGATGAACTCGCCGAACTCGCGCTGAAACGCGTGGTGGCCTCCGGCGCCGAGTACGGCGATATCCGCCTCCTCGACAGCACGACTCAGGCTATTCGCGGCGAAGATCGCCGCATCGCATCCATTCGAGAATCGCAGGACAGCGGGTTCGGAATCCGCGTCCTCTATCACGGAGCATGGGGCTTTGCGGCCAGTTCGGTGTGTTCGTTGGAAGAAGCCCCGCGTGTGGCTGAATTGGCGATCGAGATTGCCAAAGGCTCTGCGTCCGTCGCGAGGGAAAGGGTAAAACTTGCCGAGGAGCCGGTTCATCGAGATCGTGTCGTCACGGCGCGGCGGATCGATCCGTTTGCTGTCGCGATCGAAAAGAAAACAGCGCTCCTTCTAGAAACAATGGAGTCTATCCATCGGCAGGCCGGTGTTGTCCGGAGCAGCGCGAGCCTGTGGGCCAGCCGCGACCGCAAGCTGTTCGTGTCGACCGAAGGGTCGCGTCTGGAATTCGACCTCCTGGCCCTGAGCGGCGATTTCGATGCCACGGCGGTTCATGACGGGCGGTTCGCCTCGCGGACCTTCAATACACCTCATCTTCGGACAGGCTATGAATTGATCGAAGGCGCGAACTTTCTGGCCGAGGCTCCGCGGATCGCCTCTCAGGCTGTCGAGAAAGTGAAGGCTCCCGTCACCGAGCCGGGCCTGTACGATCTCGTTCTCGATCCTGAGCACCTGTCGCTCACGATGCATGAGTCTTGCGGCCATCCGAGCGAACTCGACCGCGCGCTTGGATACGAAGCCAACTATGCCGGCACGAGCTTTCTCACGACCGACAAACGAGGAACCTTTCGATACGGCTCTCCGCACGTGAATCTCGTGGCCGACAACCGTGAGCCGGAAACCCTCGCCGCAACCGGCTACGACGACGATGGCGTGACCTGCCAGCAATGGGACATTGTGCGCGACGGCATCTTCGTCGGCTATTGCACGAACCGCGAGGTCGCGCCGAAAATCGGCGAGACGCGCTCGCGCGGCTCCAATCGAGCGGACAACTGGGGTAGCGTCCCGATCGTCCGCATCGCGAACATCGGCCTTGAGCCGGGCGCCGCCACCCTCGACGAGCTGCTCGCTGATGTGAAGCGAGGTATCTACATCGAAGGCCACGGTTCCTACAGCATCGATCAGCGGCGGTATAACTTCCAGTTCGGCGGCGATGCATTTTGGCGGATCAAGAACGGCAAACGGTCCCACATGGTCCGTGATGTCGTCTACCATGGAATCACGCCGGAGTTCTGGGGCAGCTGCGACGGAGTCGCGGATCGGTCGCACCGCCGGCGGTATGGATTCATCACATGCGGCAAGGGCCAGCCTGGCCAGTCCGGCTGGATGACCCATGCCGCGTCGCCTGCGCGGTTCCGCAACGTCAACGTCATTGGAGGGCAGGCTGGATCATGAATACGACCGGCCACAAGAATTGGCCGAAGCTGACGAGCCGGGAAGAGTTCAGATTCCTCGCGGATCTGGTCCTGAAACATTCGACCGGCGACCACACGCTGATGTCGTTGCACGATCAGCAGAGCGGAACGACGAGATTTGCGAACAATCACATTGTCCAGAACGTCGATACGAGGCGCGGGTCTTTGAGAGTGACGGTGGCGTTCGGGCGGCGTCACGGCACCGCCGGCACGACGGACTTTACCGCTGGGGCGGTGCAAGAAGCGGTCGCTAGAGCCACGCAAATCGCGCACCTGTCGCCGGTCGATCCTGAATATCTTCCACCGGTGCAGAGACAGCAATATGCGACGCCTCCTACGACGCGACCGGAAACTGCCGTGGCCGGACCGGCCCGCCGGCTGGAATATACGAATGAAGCGATCGGGCAATGCCGCATGGAAAATCTTGGCGCAGCCGGGATTGTGTCCTCCTCGGTTGCGACAGTCGGAGTGGCCGCAAACACAGGACTCTTCGCCTATGAAGAGCGGACCGATGCACGATTCAGTCTCACGGTTCAGGCCGGCGAGGCTACCGGCTGGGCTGCCGCGGCCCATCGGTCCATCGACCATCTGAAGATCCAGGAGCGGACGCTCACGGCAATCGACAAGGCCAAGCGAGGCCTGGAGGTGCGCGAGCTGCCGCCGGGTCACTATACCGTCATTCTTGAGCCGTCCGCCGTCGCAGGATTGTGGCACTCAATGCTCTGGGCACTCGATGCGAAATCCTATGAGAAAGATACAAGTGCATTTTCAGGGAAATTGGGCCAGCCGATCGTCGACAAGCGTTTGAAGCTTTGCAATCTGCCGGTGCACGAGGATCTTCTGGGTATCGGATTCACCGCCGACGGGTTGCCGACTGTGGCATCCGACTGGATTACCGACGGGGTGCTCACACAGCTTTCCTATGATCGGTTCACCGCGAAGACGCGAGGGATCGACACAATCCCTACGCTCGATGCCCCCTGCCTCTCAGGAAGAGGGTCGGCCTTGCCAACACTACAAGAATTAATCAAGAGCGCAGAGCGCGCCATCCTCGTGACGAACTTCTGGTACATCCGTACGGTCAATCCAACGGATCTCACCCTGACCGGTATGACGAGAGACGGCACGTTTCTCGTCGAGAATGGAGCGATCGTGTCGGCAGTCAAAAACTTTCGGTTTCACGAGAGCCCTCTGCGAGTCTTCAACCAGGTTGCGGCGTTCACCAAGCCGGCTGAAGCGATCACGTCCGAAACCGGCAAGCTCCTCGTGCCGGCGGTGACGCTCCACGACTTCAACTTTTCCAGCACGACGCGGTTCTGAAAGAGCCCCCGCCGAGAACAATCGATTCCACACTCACAGCATTGATTCGCTCTTTTCTCAGCAGGAGACCAGGAGCGCAGGTTGTTTTTGCGTCAGCGCGCAGCAAGACACTCGCGTTATTGGACTGCCATGCAGGGCAATGTGTTCCTCTTCCCGTAGCCCCCAATGCCGGTGTGTCGCGCACGAAAATCCCCGGAGATCCCGTGCAGCCATATCGATAACGGGCAGATGACGAAACGACTGCCATTGAAGGCTTGAGAGTGAAGACAAATAGCTGTAAGTTCAGTAACAGCTACGATTGCCCAAAGGTGCTGCATGACCAATGTGCCGGACCCTCCCTCCCGCTCAACCTTCCTGGCTCGGTATGGCTACGTCGTCGTCGCGGCGCCTCCGATACTCATCCTGTCCGCAGCACTGCTGTTGTTTGATGTGAGCGCGAACGTGACGATGGAGGATTTCGCAAGACTCCTCCACTCCCTGGCGCAACACACCCAAGCACTCAGTCCCGCTCGCACGCTGGCGGAGGTGCGAGCGCTCTATATCTGGCTCTTCTCTGTGGTCTTGAATATGTCCGTCGATGTCGGAGCGCTGGTTTTATGCGGACTGATGATCTATCGCTTTCATTCTCGGCGGCGGCTTCTGTTGATGGTCGTTATGGTAGCCGTACTCTGTCTCGGCGGAGTGCTGATGTTGTTCCAAAGCATCGCTGCCAAAGGGGCGCTCTATCAGTCGGTCTTTGCGTTCACCTATGTCATGCTGGAATCCTCAGCTCGGTTTAGCCCCACGTTTCTCACATATGTCCATTCGTTCTTGTTCGTCATCAATGGGTTGGCGGTGGTAGTCCCGGCGGTTGTCTTGTTGACAGCCTGCAGTACGTTGGCGCCGCCAGAAGACGATCGATCCCCAGACATCGACTTCCTTGCCGACCAGATGCGCAGCTTGAAGGAAATATTGGCCATAGGCTCAGCCGTGTTGTTCACAGGGATTCTCCATATGGACAACTGGTTGAGGTGGCCTGCGGCGTTGGTCGGAGATGAGACGGTGCAGGAAGCGGTACTCGGTATGGCGCTGGCGGTCAGCCTTTTTTGGGGTGCGACATTCACGCTGTTGCTCTTTGCCACCTATACGCCGGCCGCAGGCATTCTGTCCCGGCGTGCCCGAGAACTGTTGAAACGTGACGCGTCTCAACAGAATATTCCCAATTCCGAGGAATGGCTCAAAGAGCACGGATTCTTCATTGGTGTCAAAGAGGAGTTGCCGCAAATCGCCGCGATCGCTGCTCCCTTTCTCGCTGGCCCACTTGAATCACTCCTCACCGCTGCACTCCGGTGAGCTGATTGATTTCCGCTCGGGCACCTAACAGGCTGGAGAGGGACTGAACAATGAAGCGAGCAGGATGTTGAAACAGTCCACCACGAGCAGACAGCCGGTCGCGGGATTCTTTGACTCGGCGTGAGAGCAAGGGTGTGTCCGAATCGACCAACTCATGTCGGGGGAGCGAAGTCTTCGTATACTACAAAGGACGCGCAGTCCTTATCCGGAACATTGATCGGGACGAACGAGTGCGGTAGATCAACCTTGGGACAAAGACACAGACTCATGCAGGTTGGGAGGTCGATGCTCGCAACGTTCTTCATTGTCGGTATCGCTTGTTGGTGTACGATGTCCTCCTCATCGGCGCAAGCCGCACCTGCCGACCAGGCTGATACTCCGCCGCTCTTCGACAATCTGGGCACCATTCACCATCCCATCACTACCACATCGGAAAAGGCCCAACGGTATTTCGATCAGGGGCTTCGGCTCGTGTACGCCTTCAACCACGAAGAAGCGATCCGGTCGTTTGAGGCCGCGATCCAGCAAGATCCACAGGCGGCGATGCCCTATTGGGGGGTTGCGCTGGCACTCGGCCCTAACATCAATAGCGCGATGGAAAAAAACGATGAACGTCGCGCCATCGAGATGGTCCAGAGGGCTCGGCAACTGGCAGAGTATACGACTCGTCGGGAGAAGGCCTACATCGACGCATTGGTCACACGATATGTGAGCAGAAAGGTGGCCAAGCGCAAGGGACTCGATGAGGCCTACTCGAAGGCCATGCGATCGGTAGTGCAGCAATTCCCCGAGGATGATGATGCGGCCACACTGTTTGCCGAAGCGCTCATGGATCTGCGGCCCTGGGATTTTTGGAAACCGGATGGGCGGCCACAGCCTGGCACAGACGAAATCGTGGCCACACTTGAGTCCGTGCTTGCGCGAAACCCCGATCACCCGGGGGCCTGCCACTACTATCTGCACGCGGTCGAGGCGTCATTGGAACCGGAACGAGCCTTACCCTGCGCGGAGCGGCTGCCGGGCCTTATGCCTGGCGCAGGCCATCTCGCTCATATGCCCGCCCATATTTACATGCGGGTCGGGAGATACCACGAAGCAGTGGAACGGAATCAGCAAGCCGCTCATATCGATGAGCAGTATATTGCCGATCGACATCCAACCGGCGAATATGCCGACGGCTATTACACGCACAATCTCCATTTTCTTTGGGCGTCCTTGGCGATGGAGGGGCGTAATGGCGAAGCCATGAAAGTGGCCCGCAACTTGACTGCGACCATCACTGAGGAGGAGGCCCGCAAAGACCGTGGGAAAGAGCTCTATCTCCCAACTCCGATCTTTTCGATGATTCGATTCGGTCGATGGGAAGAGTTGCTCAAGGAGCCTGTACCACCCAAGGGATTGCGGTTGATGGAAGGGATGTGGAGGCTGGGGCGAGGGCTCGCCCTTGTTGCGACCGGCCGGATTCCCGGGGCTGAGGGTGAACAGGTCGTCCTCGCCGGCCTTACGAAACAGATCCGTCGGAACCGCACGACGGAAGAAAAAACCGAGCGGGCGCTTCTCAAGATTGCTGAGCGAGTCCTGTCAGGTGAAATTGCTGCCAAACGCCGGCGCTACGATGACGCGGTTCGGCTATTCGAGGATGCGATTAAACTGGAAGAGACGCTTCCTTACTCGGAGCCACCGCTCTGGCCCTTGTCCGTGCGGCACCATTTGGGGGCAGTGCTCTTGCTCGCCGATCGCCCGTCAGACGCGGAAGCAGTCTATCACGCCGACCTTCTACGACATCCGGACAATGGGTGGGCGCTGATCGGATTGATCCAAAGCCTACGAGCCCAACAGAAGGATGACCAAGCAGCCGAGGCCGAAGATCGTTTCAAGAAGGCCTGGGCCCATGCCGACTTCATTCCAGCCGCGTCTCGCATGTGAAGCGTGAGCGAGACAAGTAAGACGTGCTCGACCGGTCGTGTAAGACGTTAATCGTCGATTCACGTTTCACGAATAACGACTCACGCTCTTCTGTCATGCTTTTCTCGCAAGCCTCGCTGTGTAAAGTGTAAGATCTCGCACAGCTACTCGACTGAATCAGTAAGGAGGACCTTCTCATGAGAAGACGCACTGCTTTATCGGTTCTTACCGTGACGATTCTCCTCTTCGGAGCATGGAGCCTCCAGCCGACCAGCCAGGCTGCATCGGATGTCACCAAAGGCAAGGCCTACTTCGCTGGAGGGTGTTTTTGGTGCATGGAGGAAGCCTTCGAGAAAGTTGAGGGGGTGTCGGCTGTGACCTCGGGCTATATGGGAGGAACGGTCGTGAGTCCGAGCTATGAAGCGGTGTCTGCTGGGCGAACGG
>JAKDNQ010000426.1 GCA_030456405.1 Nitrospira sp. | reverse complement strand
GACGAAGATAGAGTATCGCATCAGCACGGGTCATCTGAACCCGAAGCAGACTAGCGTAACCTCTCCAAGATTCCCCAAGAAGTTCGCAAGTAGGAGCCTCCCGCCTCCGCACCTCCCGGCGCGACCCATCTGGGTTCCAACGAGCGGAAACCTTCTGGAATTCCCGTGGCCACGGTCTGCGACCGTGCTGCCGTGGTCAGTTCCAGCTTTCCTTCTCGCTGAAACCTCAGTGGGTCCCCGCGCCTTCGATGAAGTCGGCAGGCGGCTCCCACTTGCTGCCCCCGCGCTGTAGCTCCTAAAAACAAAAAGGCGACGAGTCGCACACAGACCCGTCGCCTTCACAGAATGCGGCCTTGCTGGAAGGTCTTTTTGAACAGCCTGCTGAATTCCCACCCAGAGAAATTCAAGAAAGGACTCTTGACCAATTTTTCAAGGCTTTACCTTAGTTAGGCTTCTGCAATTCATGAGCCACTTTCGCTAACTGCCGCACAGCAGTAAACACGTCTTGGTTCTCTGCCACAGGCCCTGAGTTGCCACAGTTGTCAACAGCAAGACGATCTGCGAGCTGATAAAGGAAAAGAACGTACTTTTCTCCCTTGGTCATGGGAAAGCGGCCGCTGCTGTTTTCACTAAATAACTCAATGGTAGCTGGGACGCGGCCACGAAATGATTCTTCAACATCTATGGTGTACGTCACGCCCTCGTATAGATCCTTGGACTCAGGCGTGGCGCGTTCGCTCACTACGGTTCCAATGGCGACCGCGAAGCTTCGCTCAAACTCGTCCCGCACCGAGTAATCGCTGAAGACGCACACGGCCGCCACCACTTGTGGTGAGCAGAGAAGGACGAATGGTGTGAAAAGCCAAACGGCACGAATATAGGTTTTGATGCTGATCGGCATATCTCATCAATAGTTTTCTGGTTAGGGAAAATCTTTTGCGCTTTTTCGGCGAAGAGCAAGAATGTACCGCCACCTCGCCGAGAAATGGGACCGACCTAGAAACGACCGTCCCAGTTCCACGCACTCTCTAAGGAAATGTACAACAGGCTCCGACTTGCGCCGGAGCGGCGGGGCTTACCCCATACGTGCGCTCTTCTTCACCGGCCCACCCTGGGCGCACCGAAAAGCGCCCTTTACCCGTGCAAGGGCCTTCCGACTCCTTATATGTTCTCTTAGAGGGAGCGGCCAAGGCTGCCCTTTCCTGCGCGCATCAAACGAGCATATTCTTATCGTGCGCGATCTGCGAGCAAAAATGATGGTCTGGCGGCTCCCCCTCTCACACCTCTGAGGCCGCGCGTTGCGCGAGTACAGAATATCATCAGCCTCCATCCCTTCCTCTGTTCTGCGAGCAAGAAGGGCACCTGGCTGCTTCCTCCATCTTCCACTTTATAGCACCGAGCAAGGGGTGCCGCGAGAGCGGGAGAATGCATGCTTCCGTAGGCCTTGCCGGCTAACCGGTGCGCACTACTTTTGCGCGTGTCCGAGTTGATCGCGCACTCGACGGCCGCGAATGATGCTGGGCATAGGCGTCGAGCAGTCGCCGAATCATGCGCTGGTACTGCGTATGATGCTTGCGGGCTTCCCCTTTGAAAAACTCGACACTCCTCTTGCTCAGCGCGATGGTCACTTTGATTCCTTCCTCCCGAAAGATGAGTTCTTCGGGGCGAGGCAAGAAATCAGGAACGACTCTGAGGTCTCCGAGTGGTTCGTTGGTGTATTTTATTTTCCCATTCATCGATTCGCCTGCCTTTCCGTCAATACCAGGCTCCGAGGATCCGAATCACATCGTCTCGAAAGGTGAACCGCACGGTCTGTAGCGGTGATTGATCAAGCAACGCCTCATCAGTCTTCCCCAAGCCCATCCGACTACAAAAATACCTATGGTGAAACGATTGGGCGTGTTCGATGGCTAGGCTGCACTTTGCTTGAACGATGCGACGAGCACACGCTTTGCCTTGCCGAGGCTACGACGATTCTTGCGAATACGGTCGAGTTCACGGGCTGTATCGGCAGTGAGGTACGACTCATGACAGCGAGAGCAATGAACAATCGGAATGTTCTCGATGACGACGAGATTATCGCCACGGCCAAAGCTTTTTGTGGTCTTCTTGATGGCGGCTGCCTGAGCGCCGCAGAGTTCGCACTGCATCATTCCTCCTCACGATAGACGGTGATCACGACACCCTTGCCTGTTGGTCCCATCTTCAACACAACGTTCACAGGTTCACCGGCACAGTCCGTTCCAGCAAGTATGTATTTTCTCTCTCTGGTCGCACGATCGACTTGCCGCTCGACAATGTGGCCCGTCAGGATGGTATTCGCAATGTCTTCGTCAAGGACGTCATCCTCACCCATCTCTTCAAGTGCATGAATGGTTAGGATGTACTGGCGCTTTCGGATGAGTGAACGGAATCTTCTTAGCGCTTGCTCGAACATCCAAAAGCCATTCTACGCTGCACCGTTCCTGGGCTCAAGGGCAGTATCACTTGCGGGGCTCACTGCTGAGTATATTGGCCGACCTACGAGTGGCCGGTCCGCTTCCCATCTCTACAAGGAAGCATGCGGCATCGAGCGACTTGCGCCGGAGCGGCTTGGCTGATCTCTTACGTGCGCGTGTCCAGCTGACAATGAGCCCTCCAGGCTCGCTCGTTCTCTTTTCAGGGATGGGGGCTGGTTGATCTTCCAATGCGCGCAACGTTCTCACCCGCCCACCCACTGGCAGATATTTTTCACCCGCCCTACCCTCCGATTGCTTCGCAATCGATTTCCCGAGACGTGCCA
>JAKDNQ010000425.1 GCA_030456405.1 Nitrospira sp. | reverse complement strand
CACAGAGCCCGAGACCCTCTTCGCAGATGTCATTGTGCCGCGACATCTGGTAGGTCCCTTCACCTATACCGTACCCTCGTCGCTCCGACACACACTACGCATCGGCCATCGAGTCCTTGTGCCCTTCGGACGGTCGATTCTCGAAGGAGCTGTGGTCGCCCTCTCGTACGTTCCACCTCAAGGTCTCGACCGGGCACGCCTCAAGGAGATTCGCTCATTGCAGTCTGAGGGGGCTACAGCAGAAGTGTCCATAAACTTGTTTCAGCTCTCGCGGCAAGTGGCTGAAGCGTATGTTGCCCCATGGGGGCAATGTCTCAGGTTGGTGTTGCCTCCAATACTCAAACCACGGGCGCCGGTGGCTCACTACAAACTGACGGAGCAAGGACGGGCTGCATGTGAATCTCGCGAAACCTGTTCGGTGAAGGAACGCGCGTTGCTCACACGTCTTAGGAATAAACCAGTGAAGTTCCGCCAGTCATCTCGTCGCCCCGCTTCTGCCGACCTGTTGCGCGATCTGAAAGCTCGTGGGTGGGTGGTGGAAGTGCAGGAAATACCACCGACCTCGGTCGCACCTCTCACTCAGTCCATCAAACAGGTGAGTCAGAGCAATGGAGGCATCACCGCGCCGCTTATTCCTGACCCTGCAATGTTGTGGGCAGCACCACTGTTCGAAGTCATGAAAGGCCAAGGACCAACGAGGGTGCTGGTACAGGCTTCTTGGACCGATCGCCTGAGGCTGTTGCAACGGGTCATTCGCCTCGCACTCAAGCGAGAACAGACGATCCTCCTCATCGTTGGAGAAGCAGAACGGGCCGAATGGGTTGCCGGCTTACTTCGTGATGACGAGGCGGGTATTTCTCCCATCTGTTTCCATAGTGGTCTTTCCGACCAGCTAAAAACCGAGATGTGGAATCAGATTCATCGAAAAGACATTCGCGTGGTTGTGGGAACGCGATCGGCCGTCTTTCTTCCATTGACTTCAATTGGGGCAATTTGGGTCGAGGGAGAGGATGATGCAGCGCTCAAGGAGCCACAAGAGCCTCGCTACCATACGCGGGATGTGGCGTGGTTGAGAGCCCAGAATGAACAGACGCTGTTGATCCTGAGCTCTGCCCACCCCTCTCTTGAGAGCAGAACGGCAGTGGAGCAGCGAGGGATCGTGATACAGAAGCTCATGCCTCCTGGGGCACGACCGAATGTGCAGATTGTTGATTTACGCGAGCACGGTCGGGGCACAGTACTGAGCCGGCCGCTCATTCTGGCCATGGGGCACGCGATCAGTCGCCGGGCTGGCGTCCTGTTGTTTCTCAATCGGAAGGGCTATGCCGGAGCCCTCGTCTGTCGTGACTGCGGCCAGGTGCCCCGCTGCCCCGCCTGTCGTGTCGCGCTGATGTACTCTCGGCAAACGAGTCGCCTGCTTTGTTCCTATTGCGGAAATGCGACATCTCTTCCCGAAACCTGCGCCTCCTGCTCTGGTCCTCGTATGCAGTTGATTGGGGAGGGCACTGAGCGTGTGGAGGAGGATGCGAAGCGATGGTTTCCTCACGCGAGGGTGATTCGGCTCGATGGAGATACCATGCGGCGTCCGGCGCAGGCTGAAGCTCTCTGGAGGAAAGTCGAGCAAAGGGAATGGGATATCATCGTCGGGACACAGATGCTGCTACGACGAGGGTCCCTGCCGGCCATAGGTCTCGTTGGGATCGTGCAGGCAGACGCAGGGCTTACGGTGCCCAACTTCCAATCCGCCGAACGCACCTATCATACGTTGCTCGACGCGATCAGTCTCGCCGATCCGGCAGAGGCTGGCGGACAGGTGATCGTGCAGACCCATCTGTTGTCGCATCATGCAATTCAGGCCGTGGCCAAGAACGACGAATCCGTTTTTCTATCGGAAGAACTGTCGCATCGGCGCGCATTGGGATATCCGCCTTCGGTGTATTTGATCGCCCTCCTCGTATCCGGCGGCAATGAGAAACTCGTTCACGATGCTGCCACGGAATGGGTGGCTCGGCTCACTGCTTGCACTTTTCCGTCCGGGGTTGGGCAGACAGGCGCCGCAAAGACCTCTTCGATAGCTCAGTCGATCGGTAGGCCTAATTCTCTTGCTATCCTGGGGCCGGTCCCCTTGCCGGTGCCCAGACTCCGAGGGAGATATCGGTGGCAGATTCTCGTGAAATCGTCCGAACGGGATGCGGGGCTCGAAGCGGTCCGGGCCACAGTCAAGGATATGGAGCGAACGTATCAGCGACGGGCTATGAAGTTCGATATCGACGTCGATCCGATCGAGACGTGGTAGGCGTTACTTGTTTCTGCGTGAACGCCCTGATTGCGGCGCAGGTGGAAGGGTTGGGGTTGCATCGACCGATGCAGTGTCGAGAGGCTGGTGGGCTCGTTTGAAGAACCCATAGGAAAATGTAATCCAAAAAACGGCTGAGACGAGTCCTGTCAGAACGGCTGAGAGCATCGTCCCCAATTGTTCGTCGGTCGGCTCCGTTGTGATAGAGCGGACCTGAACCATTGTGACAATGGGCCAGGCAAGACTCTCCAGGCCGAGCAATAGGGTGGCCCAAGCCCACACCAATCCAATCGTCCGACCTTGCCATACCAGAAATCCTGCGACGACTCCTGTAATGAGAAAGACTCCCCAGGCTGGGAGCGAGTCCCACGCAAGCCACGCTCCTGCCGCGATAACGAGGCTGCCAAGTAGGGCATTCAGTTGAGGGCTCCACCATGTGGTAACCATGCTAGGAGTCGATCTCCATGGACGAGGCGTGGGTTAGTGTGAGTTCC
>JAKDNQ010000424.1 GCA_030456405.1 Nitrospira sp. | reverse complement strand
TTGCCGCATACACATAGAAGCCACGACCGGTCTTGCGCCCCAGCCATCCGGCTCCGACATAACGACGGAGCAAGGGGCAGGGACGAAACTTGGGATCGCCCAAGTCCTGGTACAGAACCTCGCAGATGGCGAGCACGGTATCCAACCCAATCCGGTCGGCGAGCGCCAGTGGTCCCACCGGATGATTCGTCCCGGTCATCATTGCCAAGTCGATGTCTTCGGCTGACGCGACCCCTTCCTCCAAGGCGAAGATGGCTTCATTGATCATCGGGATCAGGACACGGTTCACGATGAATCCCGGTACGTCCTTTGCCACAACGGGAGTCTTCCCCAGTCGTTTTGCCAGGTCCATAGCCAGACGCACTGTTTGCTCGGATGTATCCAGGCCCCGCACGACTTCCACGAGTCGCATCACAGGAGCCGGATTCATGAAGTGCAGACCGACAACTCGGTCGGGCCAGCCGGAGGCGGCTCCCAGCTTCGTGATCGAAATCGAGGAAGTATTGCTGGCGAGAACCGTCTGCGGCTGGCAGACCCGGTTCAGTTCGGCAAAGAGTTCTTGTTTCAGGGCGAGGTCTTCCGGGATCGCTTCGATGACGAGTTGTACATCGTGCAACCGGTCAAGCTGAACCATCGGATGGATGAGCGCCAACACCGCCCCGGCTTGATGACCGGTAAGTGTCCCACGTTCCACGGCTCGTTCCAGGCCGCCACGGATCTTGGAGAGTGCCTCCATTAACGGCGGCTCTGCAACATCGACGAGCTGTACGTGATAACCGGCCGTGGCGCAGACCTGGCTAATGCCGCGGCCCATCTGACCCGCGCCGACCACACCGATGGTCGTGATGTCCTCGAGTTGCATAACCACCTCCGATTGTCGTACCGGGGCCTTTCGTCCCGCGCTATTCGCCTGACTCACGATCGTTCCACAATTATTGCCAACGCTTCTCCTCCCCCGATACAGAGGCTGGCGAGACCTCGATGGGCACCCCGGGATTCCATGGCGTAGAGCAGCGTCGTGAGAATCCGCGCGCCGGTGGCGCCGATCGGATGGCCCAGCGCGACCGCCCCGCCGTTGACGTTGACTCTCTTGGGGTCGAGTCCTAACTCGCGGTTGATCGCGAGGGAGACGGATGAGAAGGCTTCATTGATTTCAAACAGGTCGATGTCGCCAATCCCAAGGCCGGTCTGCTTGAGCACCCGCGTGATCGCCTCGATCGGGGCAATCGTAAACCACTCAGGCGCGAGCGCGGCGCCCGCGTGGCCGACAATGCGCGCCATCGGCGTGAGCCCGCGATGCGCGGCTTCTGCTTCCGCCATGACGACCAACGCGGCCGCCCCGTCGTTACAAGCTGGAGAATTGCCCACGGTCAGCACGCCGTTTTCTTGGAACACCGGCTTGAGTTCGCGCAGCTTGCTCAGATCGACTCGATTTGGTTCTTCATCCTCTGTGACGGTCAAAGGCGAGCCTTTCCGTTGCGGCACGTCGACCGGAGCGATTTCACGCTTAAAGGTCCCGGTCGCAATCGCTTCTTGGGCGCGGCGGTAACTTTCCAAAGCGAAGTCATCCAGCTCCCTTCTGGTGAGCCGATATTTTGCGGCACAGAGTTCGCCACCCTTACCCATGTGGAAATTGTTATAGACATCCCAGAGTCCGTCTTTCACCAGACTATCCACCAGCTCCGCGTGGCCAAGCCGATACCCCTGCCGCGCTTTCTCCAACAGATACGGTGCGCGGGTCATGTTTTCCATGCCGCCTGCCACAACGATGCTGGCCTCTCCAAGGGCAATGGCCTGAGCGGCCATGATCAGGGTCTTGAGGCTGGACCCACAGACCTTGTTGACCGTCGTGGCGCCGACCGAGTTCGGGATTCCGGCCCCCATCGACGCTTGCCGGGCCGGGGCCTGGCCAAGCCCGGCGCTGAGGACGCAGCCCATGTAGACCTCATCGACACGATCTGGTTCCACATGGCTTCGCGTCAAGGCCTCCGTCACGGCAATGCTACCCAGCTTGGTGGCGGGCACGGAGCTGAACACCCCGTTGAAACTTCCCATCGGAGTTCGCACTGCGCTGACGATGACAGCTTGTTGTTTTCTGTTCACAGAATTTGCTCCCACTGACTGTGTTCGAGATAGCTCTTTACCTTTCCCATAAATTGATCCGCCGTCGCCCCATCGATGACCCGGTGATCGAACGACAGGCTCAAGTACCCCATGGACCTGATCGCAATGGCTTCATTACTGAGGACCATCACCCGCTTCTGGATCGCGCCGACGCCCAGGATGGCAATCTGAGGCTGGTGTATAATCGGCGTGCTGAACAGGCTGCCGAATCCGCCGTGGTTCGTGATGGTGAACGTCCCTCCTTGAACCTCCTCAGGGCTCAGCTTTTTGGATCTGGCTCGCTCTGCCAGGTCCGTTATTTCTTTAGCGAGCTGCGTCAGACCTTTTCGATCCGCATGACGCACCACCGGCACCAGAAGCCCATCTTCCAAAGCTGTAGCAATACCGACATGAATATCCTTTTTGATGATGATCCCTTGTTCTCCCCACGCAGAGTTCATGATCGGCACATCTCGGATAGCATGGGTCACAGCACGGATCACGAAGGGCAGATAGGTCAGGCTTCGGCCCTGCCCTGAGCTCTGTCGAAGGGCTTCCCGAAATTTGGCAATGGCCGAGAAATCCGCTTCAAAGAACGTTGTGACATGGGCTGTCGTTTGCCTGCTCTTGACCATCCGGTCGGCAATGGTTCTCCGCGTTTGTGTGAAGGGCAGAACTTCTTCGTGAGGGG
>JAKDNQ010000423.1 GCA_030456405.1 Nitrospira sp. | reverse complement strand
TGGCGCCCTCTTCCATAATGAGGATCGGCGACAGGACTTCTCCAATGAGCGTCGACGTCTTCAGTAACTGGATTCGCTCATTTGCCGTCACCTTCGCCTTAATGCGGCCGCTGCTGACGACAGTGCCGGCGATGATCGTTCCCTGCACTAAACCATCCTCACCGATGATCACATGTCCATTGGTCTGAATCTCGCCGTCCAGGCGGCCATCAATCCGCACCGTTCCTTCTACATGAATTTCGCCTTTCAACACCACCCCTTTGGCCAAGAGTGTAATGTTGTCATCTCCTGCAAAGTTACTATTCTTCATGCGTGATCCTCCTTCACAGCCGATCATTGACGCCAGCTTACACTATTCATCCTACTAAGGCCTAGCAGATTGCGGAAAATACTCAGTTCGTCATGACAGGCCGTTGGAATATAACAGAATGGCGCTGATGCTACATGATCTTCAGGGTGCAGCATCCTGCTAGCAGTCTGTTGACAAACTAGCTGATGACACCGGAAACGACAACACGTCTGAGATCACTGAGGGAAGCTACTGGCCTGCAGGCTGTTCAGAAAGGCCACTAGTCTCACCCGCCCTGCCCCGGCGCGCCAAGACGCGCTGCTCCACAGGCAAGGCCGCAGCGAGCGAACACGATGGTCCTTCCAAACTTGCTGATGAACATTCTCCCCAGGATGGCCCGGATGAGTCCCCCACTGCGCGCGTTCAACGAGGGTCTTCTGAGACCGCGCGTTGCGCGAGCACAGGGGACTCACCGGGCCATCCATCCTCTGCTGGCGGACTTTTTCAACAGCCTGTTAGGAGAATCCAAATGTATGCCTGAGACGTTCCCATATTCCCTCGCCATGCACTTCACAGTAGACGCTGGGCTCGGTCCCCTCGATGAACACCTCTGACACCTGCTCGGGACACTGAGACGTCGCCAACTGCCCGGTCTTCGGATCGATGTCCCGAGCGACGACGCCGAACGGCATCACGAACGCGGGGGCAGTGGGCGGGATAATCCTACGCGCGAGATCCATCCAAATCGGCAGAGCCGCCTGCGATCCTGTAAGACGCAATGGCCGTTCATCGTCGAATCCCACCCACACCCCGATCACCAGATCTGACGTGTAACCGACAAACCACGCGTCTCGATAGCCGTCGGTGGTGCCCGTTTTGCCTGCCACCGAGCCTCGCAGTCCGAGCGCTCTGGCTTTGCTCGCAGTACCCCGCTGAATGACACCTTCAAGGAGAGAGGTCAACACGTAGGCTCCTTGAGGCGAGGCTGCCTGTTGCCGATTCTGCACGCCATTCCACACCATGTCTCCCTGGCGATCCCTCGTTGACCGCACCGCTGTCGGCTGGACGGCGATCCCTCCGTTCGCAACGGCTCCGTACGCCGCTGTGATCTCCATCAACGACACCGACGAGCTTCCTAAGGCCACCGAGGAAAGATCGTCGCCT
This sequence comes from Nitrospira sp., assembly GCA_030456405.1. The sequence continues at coordinate 1,342 of JAKDNQ010000423.1, read as the reverse complement.
ATGACGCTTGTCACACCAAGACGATGCAGCAGTTGCACGATCGGCTTCGCCCCCAGAGTCTTGGCTGCGCGCACCGCCGGCACATTGAACGACTGTTCCAACGCGCTCCGTACGGTCACAGGCCCATGAAATTGTTTGTCGTAGTTCTGGGGAGACCAGGGACCAGCCTCCGATTCAAAGGTAACCGGCTCGTCCGACAGCAAGCTCGCCGCGGTCAACTGGCCAACTTGACTCTCACGGGCTGCTTCCAATGCGGCAAGATACACGAAAGGTTTGAAGAGAGAGCCTGGTTGCCGGCGTGCCTGAACCGCACGATTAAATTGACTCCGCCGATAGTCTCGGCCTCCCACCAGGGCCAATACAGACCCGGTCTTGGGATCGAGCGCCACGATCGCCCCTTGGACCGATTCCGGCGACGGTACGAGATGGGGATGCGCAGTCTCTAACTTGGCTAATCCCTTCTCCAATGAGTCTGTGGCAGCCTGCTGGATCATGGGATCGAGCGTGCTGTCGATCCGTAAGCCTTCCGGCAATGGGACCACACCAGCCTCTTCCACCTCCCGAAGCACAGTATCGACGAAGTAGGGCGCATCGGTCAGGACGTCCTCGGGCGGAGTCACGCGCACCGGTTCACTCGCGGCACGTTTCCAATCCTCTTCTGTCAAAAACCCTGTCTCCCGGAGCCGCCGCAACACCACATCGCGCCGCTGCTTCGCCGACTCAGGATGTTTCATCGGCGCATAGCTATTGGGACCCTTGACCAGGCCCGCGATCATCGCAACTTCCTCAACCTTCAACTCCAGAAGGGTCTTGCCGAAATAACGATGGGCGGCTTCGCTCACTCCATAGATCGAGACGAATCCCGCCTGCCCCAGATAGATTTCATTCAGATAACTTTCAAGAATATCCTGTTTCGTATACTTCATCTCCAACACCAGCGCGGCCAACGCCTCCTTGAATTTTCGCCCCATCGTCCGCCGTGGGGAGTAAAACAAATTTTTCGCCAGTTGCTGGGTGATCGTACTGCCGCCCTGCGCCACCCCGCCCTTGATGACGTTGGCCCAGAGCGCCCGCCCAACCGCAATCGGGTCGATGCCGAAATGGGAATAGAACCGGCGATCTTCGATCGTGAGGATTGTCTCCACGATCCGTGGAGGAATCTGCGCCAACGGAACCCATTCACGTACCTGGCGCGACTCGCCACGCACGCCGCTCAAGAGTTCCGGTTCCAGAAAGATCGGGAACAATGGCGTCCCATCGAGTGGAGAGAGCACATCCGTCACTCGTCCCTGATCCAGCGGCAACATCACCCTCGTCGCATCGACATGGCCCTCCGGCTGCG
>JAKDNQ010000422.1 GCA_030456405.1 Nitrospira sp. | reverse complement strand
ACCGTGAATAGCAAAATCGACGCCGTAAGCACCACCCATCCAATCAGCGCAAGAGGGCGCTTGAAAATATTCCGCTCTGGGTCACGGTCGAAAAAGGGCAATAGAATTAGCACGATCCCAAGAGCGCCTGGCAACCCGATCGAACCGAGGAACTGTCCGAACTCACCGGAAAACATCTTCAGACGCAGGTGCTGAAATATGAACAAAAAGTACCACTCTGGTTCCGGATGATAATCACCAGGGTCAGGCGTCGCCTCGTCCAACAAGACCACCGGCTCCCAGAAGGCCAGCGCGCTGATACAGGCAAAGACCACCGCCATCCCAACCACATCTTTCCAGATCTGCCGTGGGAAAAAATAATCGGTCTTCACCTTCAGCTCCGTCGGCGTACCACGGAATGGACCAGCCGGCCCCGCACAGCGAAAAAGGAAGAGATGTAACCCGGCCAACGCAATCAGAGCTGCAGGGAGCACCATGACATGAATGACGAAGAATCGGCTCAACGTCATCTGACCGGGAGTCGCGCCCCCCTTGAGGAAACGCGCTAAAAAATCGCCCAGCACCGGCATCTTATCCACAATCTCGACGCCGACCGTAGTGGCCCAATAGGCGCGCTGATCCCATGGAAGCAAATAGCCGGTAAAGCCGAATCCCATCACGAGGGCGAACAACAGCAACCCGACCAGCCAGATGAGTTCACGAGGTTTCTTGTACGCGCCCCAAAGAAAGACTTGAGACATATGCGCAAACACGCAGAGGACCATGGCTGAGGAGCCCCAGAAATGATAACTGAGGAGAAACCACCCGTAATCAACATCGTGAAGAATAAATTGGGTGCTGGCGTAAGCGTGATCGGCGGTAGGTACATAGTAAAACATCAACAGCACGCCAGTGACCGCCTGCATGCCGAAGATGAACAAGAGAATCGAACCAAAGACATACGCCCACCGAGAGCCACCGGGAACCGCCTCGTTCAGCATCTTGGCGGCAAGCAGCTTCAACCCGACCCGTTCATCGACAAAGGTGAAGACCTTTTCTGCAACCGTTGGCTGTGCGCCCGACGAAGGAATGTCGCTCATCTACACGATCCGCGTTTGGGACTTCGTCCCGGCTTTGAATTCCATATCGATGATTTGCACCTCGCCGTTTGCGGACACTTGAATCGGCAGTAAATCGAGAGGACGTGGGGCGGGGCCATCCAGCACCTTACCGGATGCATCGTAGATGCTCAGGTGGCAAGGGCAGAGAAAGACTTGTCCAAGCACCTTGTGTTTTCGCCATTTATATGCGCATCCGAGGTGGGGGCATTTACCGGAAAATGCGAGGTAGGGGATGTCTTTCTTATTGGTCCAGACGGGTCTCCCTGCCGTATCCCGGAATTCCATGTCCTTCCCCTGATACACTTTCTCCAGCGCCGATGGCGTCGCCTTGACGAGCCACACATTCTTCTCGATCTCCGCTTCAGGCATATAGGCTTCTTTGACCCTGCGCTTGTACTGGAACTGGACCCCGACATCCTCGGCCTTCATCTTCCCGATGTTGCCGATCTTCAGCCATCTGTTGTCGAGCGACGCATACATCGGCTTCATGAGAAACTTCAGCACTGGAAAGACCAGCGGCAATCCGATAAACAGCCCTGTGACGTAGGTCAACTTCGCAAAAAATGTCCGACGTTTGACGTTCCGCTCCAACTCTGGAAACGGAACCAGAACTTCGCCCGGCGTCACATGAACATGTCTTTCAAGGCCCGGAATTTCTACCTCATGCAGTGTGACATACTCCCCACGCATGAAGGGCGGCATGCGCAGAATTTCTGAGGCAGACACCCGCAGTTGCACCACATCGTCCGTGACGGTCATCACGGCGCCCATCGGTACTTGCCGTTCCCCCGCGCCGTTCATCGATACGACGAGATGGCTGACATCATGGGAGAGAGGGTCCATGATAACCTTGGACACTTCTCCGACGACTTCTCGATCCGCACAGCGGACTTTCGATTTCAGCTGAGGCTGCATGCTACATCTTCTTAATTGGCTTCGGCGTGTTCACGGAAGTATTCTTGAACGTACTCAGCCAGGAGGCAAGTGCCATGGCATCACTGTCCTCCATGACATCTTTAAACTTGTCCGGCATCTTGCCCTTCTCCCACTCCTTTTCAAATCCCTCGGCCATATAGGTCTTGGGGTAGAAAATTTTCTGTTTAATCTCAGCAGCCGTGAGATAAGAGCCGATGTTGTCCAATTCCGGACCGCGCTTCTTTCCTCCCTCACCCTTCAGCTTGTGGCAGTTGTAGCATTCATGCAGTTGCCACTGCTCTTCACCTATCCTCATAAAGTCTCCGGTTGCCGCCTTAGCCACGACCGGGGGAGCGCCGCTGACAGGCGCCTCTTTCGCCACGTGCTGATCGCCGCCCAATGCCTTCAGCCGCACTTCTAAGGCCTTCACCTGCTCATCGAGCGCCTTCGTCCTGGCAATCAGCTCCTCAGCCTTTCCCTGTTCAGTTGCAGCGCGTTTGGGCGCCAATATCTTCGCGATCTTCCCCTTTTCATCTTCGGGATCGAATTGTGGCCACATCGAAGCGCCGGCAATATACACCGTACACAGCACGATGTAGAACACCACGATGGCGATCCCGGACTTCATTCCACTCATGGTTTTGAGCGATGGCGCATCCAACAACATAAAGACCGAAGCCCCGAACAGCGCCTGGGCTAAGAACATCATCTGGAAAACAAATGGAAATTCGAGTGCTCTTGCCAGACCGACAAGCGCGCCTCCCACCACCAGACCAATCGCCA
>JAKDNQ010000421.1 GCA_030456405.1 Nitrospira sp. | reverse complement strand
AAGATCTTCAGACAGGCAAGATTCTGTCCAAGCGGGGAGGGGTCTACTTTGTCAGTGTGGAAGCCATGCGACGGGTGCTCACGCCCTCACGCCTGACCTTGCTCCACCTCATCCGGGCTCGTCATCCTCGTTCAATTGCCGCACTGGCGAAATTGATCCGCAGGGACTTCAAAAACGTCCATGCCGATCTGAAGCTACTGGCAGATCTAGGACTCGTGCACTTGGAACCGGGGACGCACCTGCGCGATTCCGTCACACCGACCGTTCCCTACGAACGGATCCAATTTGAGATTGCTGTGTAAGAAGAAAAAAGAAGAGAGCGACCGCTCTCTTCGCCCCTCAAAGCTCCGGCGGTTTTCATTCCCTAGATCGGGTGGTCTGTTGATCTTCCCCTGCGCGTTGTGCCATTAGCCCTGGCGAGGGCCATTAATTCATTAGACCTTTATTTAGGGGAGCAGCCAAGGCTGTCCTTTACTGCGCGCATCGAGCGAGCACATTCTGATCGTGCGCGTTCTGCGAGCAAGGAGGGCACCTGGCCACTCCCTCCTCATCCTTCCGGAGCTAACTTTATTTCCTTTACTTCCCCGAACTCGAACAGTAGTCTCGGCAGGGCTTCGCCGGAGCCGACGGCAATAATAGTCAGTCGTTCCGGGTTGAAATGTTTCTTCGCCGCCGCCAAGATTTCCTCTTTCTTCAATGCGACGACACGGGCGCGCACTTGCTGGAGAAAATCCTTGGGAAGCCCGTCGTATTCCAGTTCAATCAACCGGCCCACAATCGCGGATGGACTGGAAAAGGAGAACACAAACGAGTTCACATACGCCTCTTTCGCCTCTGCCAACTCGCTGTCCGTCACCCACTCCGTCCGCATCCGCTCCATGTTCGCCACAAACCGAGTGATGACCTCTTGCGTCGACGGCAGCTTCGTCTCTGCGCGCATCAGCCAGACGCCTTGATCGTGTACTCCGGCATTCAAGCGGCTGCCGACTGAGTAGGCCAAGCCCCGTTTGGTGCGCACGTCGTTGAAGAGACGACTGCGAAACGAACTGCCGCCCAGAATATCGTTCGCGATTGCCAACGCCACATAGTCGGGACTCTGCTGTTTGACCGACAGATGTCCAAGGCGGAGATGCGTCTGCGAGGTCTCCTTGTTCACAAACCGTACGATGGGTTTCGCCGTCTGGCTCTGAGGCACGTCGGCAATCGCCAGCACGGGCACTTCGCCTTTCTTCCAATCCCCGAATACGTCACGTAGAAGCGCCAGCATGACGGATGTATCGAAGTCACCTGTCACACCTACGATCATGCCGTTCGGATAAATGGTCTTCCGGTGAAACGCGATCAGGTCGTCTCTGGTGAGACGGGCGATGGATCTGATGCTGCTTTCACGCGCAGACGGGTGATCCTCTCCGTACAAGAGTTTGCCGAACTCGCGTCCGACGATCGAACCAGGGTGATCTTGCCGGCGACGGATCCCTTCGATAGCCTGTAATTTGGCCAGTTCAACCCGCGCCGGCTCAAAGGCGGGATCCCGAATGAGTCCCACGAAAATCTGGAGCCCCCGCTTCAAGTCCTTGCTGAGCACATCGAGCGACGCAGAACCGGACTGCCGTCCGATCGAGACGGAAAGATCCCCGGCGAACTGTTCGAGTTCCTCGTCTACTTGTTCAGCTGACAGACCGCCGCCACCACCGGTCCGCATGACGGAGCCTGTCAGCGACGCCAGCCCGATCTTATCCGCTGGATCGAGCCAGCCGCCCGTTCGCATCGTTGCAGTCATGCTGACCAAGGGCAACTCGTGATCCTCTAGGAGGTACACGACCATCCCATTCTCGAACACAACACGATCTGGTTCGGGCGGAGTGAACTCAACCGACTTAAACGTCATCTGCCTGGGATCGTTCAGCGCCGGACTTCCGACACAGCCAGCTAGCACCGGGAGCAGAATCGAGATGATCAACAGATCAACGACCGTTGCGCTGCGCCTTACCCCTAACCCCTCACCCCTTACGCGCTTCCTCACGCTCTTCATTGCGCCACCTCGCGCTGCGGCGCCGTCGCGGCATGTTTTTCTCCGGCCTTCTTTACCAACGTCGCCACCGTTCGGTTCGATTTCGTGAAATATTCAGCGGCCACACGTTGGATATCGGCAGGCGTGACGGCTGCAATCTTGTCTCGCGACTTGAGCGCGTAGCGCCAGTCTCCAGCTACCGTCTGAAAGAGCGCTAACTGGGAAGCAAGGCCCCCGTTGGATCGAAGCGCGCGGACCAAATCGGCATCGAGATTATTCAACACCTTCTCAAGCTCTTTGGCAGTGACCGGCTCCGTCTTGAGCCGTTCAATCTCTGCATAGATGGCTGCTTCGACTTCTGCCGTCGTATGGGGGGCAAGGGGAATGGCATTGAGGATGAATAGATTGGGGGAGCGGACCCCCGGATAATTCGCATCGGAGCCGACCGAGGCGGCAATCCGTTTCTCACGGACCAGACTCGTATAGAGCCGAGAAGTGAGTCCGTCGCTCAGCACCGCATCGATCACATCGAAGACATAATCGTCTGGATGGCCCAACGCAGGCTTGTGAAACCCGATGATCAGCGAGGGTTCAGCATCGAACTCCACCTCCACCCGGCGCTCCCCCCGTTGAGGCGGCTCAACCGTGACGAGCGAAGAGTGAGAGGGCGAGGCCGGGATCGTGCCGAACGTGCGTTCGATCAATGTCATGACGTCCTTCGGATTGATATCGCCCACAATGGCGATCGTCGCATTGCCGGGACCGTAATAGGCTTTGAAGAAGGCTTCGG
>JAKDNQ010000101.1 GCA_030456405.1 Nitrospira sp. | reverse complement strand
TAGTCTCCAACACGAAGCTTCCAGTAACCTTTCAGGGTTTTTCGAAGGGGAGTTCCGTACTGGTGCGGGGCTTGAGTCAGTCGCAACTCAATTGCTCCGGCTATTCTCCGATGGACATTTTGTGGAATGCGAGGGATGTCTTCGTCGGCAATGGCGGGATGGTATCGAAGCTCGAAGGGCACTTAGCGTCTCGGTCGCTTGAGATGTGCCCACGTTTGCGAATGCGTCATGGCCTTGCTCCGGTCGAGCGTCTGCTCTCGATCTTTCGCCAAGTTGGCAAGCGCTCGGTCCTCTTCTGCCTCCAGCGCATCTTTGACGAGATCTCGAACTTTGAGCGACAGTGAGACGCCATCGCGCTTAGCCCAGCGACGGAGCCCTTCGTAGACCGGCTCTTCCAGGACGACATTCACGCGAGGATTGGTTGTAGGCATGGGCGTTCTGACCTCAGGTTTACGTGCGAAATGAAGTGTAACACATGTGATGTACCTCGACAAGGCAGGAGTATGGCGCTCTCGCCCTCTGAACCTCGCACCCAAAATCCCATCGCGGTCACACCGCCAAATGCAAACAATGGTTCCAGACACCTTTCGTATTCACCCTCGATCCCTTAGTTCTTCCCAGGTGTGTTTCATCCGGAATCAAAATTAAAATCTATGAGGCCTCCAGTCTTTTCATAGAGTTTCAAGACATGTTTCGGCACACGGACTCCCGAGATTGTTTTTGTGGTTAGTATCGAAATCCAAAGACCATAGGAATCTTCAGAAATCTTAGTTTTCTTTAGAAATATGCAAAGATCGTTATATTGCTTGCCTTTCTGGATCCTGAAGCTCGCGACGAATAGCTTCGGATTCTTATGATATTGCCCGATCTTGACCTTGCGAACGCTGGAAACTTGACTCTTCAGATCTTGGAGTTGCTCCTCGGTCAAACCCATCATACGAAAAGCCACCTTGATATGATGATAGTTCCGCTTCATTGCTTCGTTACCTCATTTGCGATCTGCTTAAGTTCCGCCAAATGCAAACAATGATTCCTGAAACCGTTTCATCCCGTGCCCAATGCTTTGGCGATAAACGAGACGTCGTTATCGGCCTCTTCGAGGCACGCCTCCAAATATCTCGCCATTTCCTCCGAAGTGCGAAGGTGCTCGGCGGCATCGTAACGAGTGGTCGCAGTTTTGTTCATCATCCGTTCCTGCCAATTATCCCCAAGGAGGCCTGACTTGGGCACCATCTGCGCACGTCGAACGACCACTGTTTTATCGTGGGGGTTCCGTGAGCAGTGGAGACCAAGCCAGGCCCACCTTACTCTTCTCTCCCCACCAGCCGGTGCATAAAATAACGAGGGCGACGGTTGTGCTCTCACTGCGCGCGTCCAACGAGGGCCTTCCGAGGCCGCGCGTTGCGCGAGCAAAAGAGCATGACCGTCGCCCTCGTCTCTTCGAATCTATCTTATTTTCCGAACGCTTTTTTCAGCAGCGGCTCTATCTCGCCTTTGGCTGCCATTGGATCGAGGACATCGGTATCCCCGTAAAACTGTCCGTCGATGAACACCTTGGGGAGGGTCGGCCAGTTGGTCATCTTGACAAGCGCCTCTCGCTTGGCCGGTTGAGACAAGACATCGACGAGTTCATAGGGATATCCATACTTGTCGAAGAACTGCATCGTCTCTTTCGTGAACCCGCACATAGGCATTTGTTTGGTGCCCTTGCCGTAGATCAAAATCTTGTGCGCGGCGACTTCCTTGTTAATTTCTTCTTGAATCGGATCTGCCATGGGTCGGCCTCCTAGGTTTCATCGGTGGTTTTCGCGGTTATTTCGAGGGCATGAATCCGCCCGTCTTTCATCGGGCCATCCAACGCTTGGTACACCAGGCGATGACGATCCAGCAGATTCTTTCCTGCGAAAGCTGCGGAGATCACCACCACTTTGAGATGATTCATCGTGCCGGTCCGATCCGAAACCGTGACTGCGGCATCCGGCATCATCCGGCGCACATACTCTGTCAGAACATCCGGCGTAATCATAACCCCTCCGATCTCATTTCATCGTCAGAATACTCCAGCCGTAACCCCAAAGGCAATTCGCGGTTCATCTGGTCTGTCTGGTCTATCTGGTCTATCTCGTCTGTCTGGTTCATCTGGTTTCTCTGGTGTGAGTTTTTCAACCAAACAAACGAAACAAACCAAATCAACCAAAGCCACGAGCCCGGCTCTGCCGGCTCTGGTGGTGGATTTCAACACATGATGGTGGATATCGACCACGACTGAATGCGCCGCATCAATGCGAGGCTCTTCATTGCAAGGAAATGCGACCTGTTTCTGTCTAAGCATGCTGGCATGCACATTGCGCTTTAGGTGGGACAAGAACAGGTGACCCGACCATGACGCAACCACATCTACATCTACCTATAAACCAAGGAGGGTGCCATGGATGAGTTCAAATCAGGTTTTTTTGTCGGAGGAGAGGCCTGCGAGGGACGGGTGCTCGTAGTAGACGACGAGCCCGATATTCGCAAAGTCGTGAAGATGACGCTGCAAAAGGCCGGCTATGAAGTTCTCGAAGCAGAGAATGGTGAAAAAGCGATCGAAGTCATTAACTCTGGCGAAAACCGGCTTCTACTCGATGTCGTCATCTGCGATATTCGTATGCCCAAAATCAACGGAGCCGAAGCCATCGCCTATTTCCGAAGCCATTACCCTCGCGTCCCGCTCATCGTACTGACAGGCTTCCCGGATACCGATATGGCAACCTCCTTCCTCCGGCAAGGCGTTGTAGATTATCTCGTCAAGCCGGTTGAAGGAGAGAAGCTGAAATCAGCCGTCGCGCGAGCCATAGAACAGAGGGAACTTGCAAAGCTGTGACCTGTTCATTTGGTCTGTCTGGTTTGTCTGGTCTATTCGGTCTGTCTTGTCTGTCTCGTGTGTTCGGTTGACGAAACTAACCAGATGAACCAGACAGACCAGATGGACCAGACAGACAAGTTTGTGGAGACCATCTGAATGGAAAGTTCTGACCATACCAAAGTTGCCATTCTGGGAGCAGGCCGCGGCGGCCGCGCACTGCTCGATCTGCTGCACCACATCCCCTCGATTGAAATCGTCGGGGTTGCTGACCGCAATGCCGGTGCTCAAGGGCTGGAACGCGCGCGTGAACTTTCGATTTTCGTGACGACCGATGTGCCGGACCTGATCAGCAACCATGGCGTGAACCTGATTTTGGACGTCACGGGCGATCCGGACATGGAGAGCTATCTCTATGCGCACAAACCTCCTCAGACAAACATCCTCAGCGGATCAGCCTCCCGCCTGTTGTGGAAACTGATTCAGCATGAATCCAAACTCGAAGCCGAACTCCTCCAATCAGAAAAACTTGCAGGAATCGGCTCATTCGCTGCGGGAATCGCGCATGATATCAATAACCCCTTGCAACTCATATTGGGTTTGGCGGAAAACCTCGAAGAGGAAAGGGATCTCGTCGCCGTCCACGAACAAGCCCGAGACATTATTGACGCCGTCAAACGGACGAGTGCCATTTGTCGCGACCTCACCCACTATTCACGGCTCGCATCCCCGCACGAAGATATGTTGGTCTCGGTCAACGAAAAGCTGAACGAGGCGCTGAAGATCGCGCGTTACGCATCGAGTCTTCACGATATTGACATGATCAAACAGTACCAGCCGGGCGCCACAGTCAAAGGCAATCCTGATGAGTTGCTTCACGTCTTCGTCAACCTCATCACCAATGCGGTCCACGCCATGGAGCGCGGCGGCGGCACACTGACACTCGAGACCGCATCTCACAACCGACAGGTCGATGTCCGAATCTCCGATACGGGATGCGGCATCGCCCCGGACACCATTCGCGAGATTTTCGAGCCGTTTTTCACGACGAAGGCTCCCGGAAAAGGGACCGGGCTGGGACTCTATAACGTCAAAACCATCGTCGACAAAATGCAAGGCGCCATCGCCGTCGACAGCCGGATCGGTCAGGGAACGACCTTTACCTTAACCTTTCCCAACGCTGAGCCAGACGGACAAGGATGTCTGTGATGAATCCCGCTCTCCCCGCATCTCGCACTGACACAAGATGGGGGCTCCAACTTAAACTGATTCTGTCTATGTTGCTCGTGGGAATTGTGCCCTTGATGGTCGGTCTCGGTCTCGCCTTTTGGCAAGGCTCTCGTGAAATCCAGGTCGTCAACGGTGAAAGCTTCAAGGCCCTGGCCGAGGAAACAGCGCGAAAGGTCGACCTCTTGATATCGGATGAGGTCGGCCGGACAGCACGGATTGCGTCAGACTCTTCGATCATCCTCGAACTTGAGCAACGGCGCGATGCCCTGCTGAACATGAAGGACGATCAGCGCCGCCTCACTGTGGATAGACTCAAGAGTGGCTGGGAAGCGAAAGACCCCGCAGTAGTCCAACCCATCACGGAAGGCAAAGTAGCCGGCACGATTCAGGAATATCTCTCGGGAGCCAAAAGCGAAGCCGATCAACTGATCCCGCAAGTGGTCCGGTCTGCCACCAAGATGCTGTACATTACCGACAATGAAGGCAATCTAATTGCCTCGTCGACCACGCTGCCTCCATTTGCCAATAAAGACACCGCCTGGTGGACAGGCGCCTCCCATCGAGGAGTCGGCCAGTTGTTCATTGAGGACGTGCACTTCGATGATCGTGTCCAGAGCTATGTCATCAGCATCTCGCTTCCCATTATGGATCGCATTCGCTATGAAGCAGTCGGCGTGCTCCATCGCGTGATCGACGCGAAAGAGTTGATCTCGCCCTCGATCTCGCCCATTCGCTTCGGCAAAACCGGGCATGTCATGCTGATCGACCATCGCGGCATCGTCATGAGCTGTCCCATTCTGCCGACCGGGGTCCCGCTCTCAGACTCACAGCTTATTCCGCTCGTCACACCTCTCCAGCCAGGGTGGGTCAGTGCCCCGAGCGATGGTCATGGTGGGCAGTCGACGTCGTTGATCGGATTTGCCCCGGTGCCTGAAACCGGCCGCGCCACCAATGCTGATCGAGGTAAAAGTTCCTGGCACACCTTCGTGTGGCAATCCTCCGACGAACTCTTCGCTCCGATTCGTCACCTTCTCATCTGGATGGCCGTATTCAGTCTCATCGCCGTAGGACTCATGACGACCCTGGGCTACCTTGCAGCCCATCGTATCGTCAAACCGGTGCGCCAATTACAAGCCGCTGCGCAATTGATCGGGCGCGGTGAGCTTCAGCAGCCCATCGACATTCACACCGGCGATGAACTTCAAGATTTAGCCGATGAATTCAACCGGATGAATCGCCAACTGGAAGCGGCTTTTGCAGGCCTGACCGATCAAGTAACCAGCAAAACCCAGCAAGTGGAGTCCCTGCTTCACTCGACAGACGAGATCCTGGATGCCGTCCCCACCCCGATCATCATGGTCAATCACGAGGAACAGGTGCAATATCTAAACCAGGTCGGACGCGAAGCCTTTCAATCTCTAATTGATTCGGCCCATTCGATCCCGTTGTTCGATATACTCCCCGTCGATGCCGCTGCGCGAGATCATCTACGGAGAGAATTTAGACGTGCGGGGAGCGGAGAACATACCGAGACGGCATCCGGGAAAGAAGATACCTCAGCAGTCAACATTCCTCGTGACCCTTTGGCTCCCAACACTGGCATGGCGGATCCAAATATCCGACAGGAGGTTCAGATTGGGTCCCGTCGATATCGCTATCAGTGGTTCCACATGGCAGGGAGAAATCAGGGAGAGGATCGGATCGGCCTGGTTTTCAGAGACACGACTGACGAGAGCCGACTCCAAGACCAACTCATCCAGGCCGAGAAATCGGGCAGCCTGGGAACCCTGACCGCTGGAATCGGGCATGAGTTGAACAATCCGCTCTTTGGCATTCTCGGACTGGGAGAAGCCATCGGAGAAGAAGCCGACCTCGATCGCGCCAAATCCTATGCCCGGGACATCGTCCAGCATGGGCGTCGGATGGCCACGATTATTCGAGACTTCACAGGTGTCACATCCCGCGAGACAACGGACCAACGGCAGCCGGTTCATCTCGAACAAGAACTCGATCGGGCCATCACCACACTCACAGACGGCATAGACACCTCGGCCCTTGCCATCCAACGAACGTACGCAGGAGACACCTGTGTGCTGGCCCTTCCCGACCAGCTCAGACAGGCCTTTACAAACCTGTTGACGAACGCCCTTCAGGCGATGAAGGGCCGGGGGACCTTAGCTCTTTCGACATCTCTGACCGATGCATCTGTCGTGACCACCATTACTGATTCAGGTCCCGGCATTCCAAAACAGCATCTGTCGAAAATTTTCGACCCGTTCTTTACCACCAAAGGACAGGGTGAGGGATCCGGACTCGGCTTGACCGTCGCGCGCCGCATCATCAAGAAATTCGGAGGGGACATCAGAATTGAAAGTCAGGAAGGGCACGGCGCCTCCTGCATCGTCACCTTGCCGACGATTCCACTTCTGCCACCCACACAGGAGGCTTCATGCACCGAGTCACCGTCTCGCTCTACGCCGCAGCCCTCACCATCCTAATCTCTGGGCCCTGGTGGGGGTCCTCCGTCCTCTCCGCAAAAGAACGCGCCGCCTCTCCCGGCATTCCTCCGGAGAAAGCGGCGGCCTATGTGTATGCCGTCATCAAGGCCGACCGCACGCTCTACACAACGGAAATCGTCAATCGACTCCAGGCGAAAGGTGTCGTCACCGCGTCTGAACATTGGGAGCTGGAGAACGCCCTCATGTTGCCGGCCCAGTTTCTCCAGCATTCGGGCAAGCTGGCAGCCGAAAATGGAAGCGGAGTCCGGTATCGATTGATCGGTCTCTGGCCTATTTACCGCCGCAACGCTCCGGCCAGTGACCTGGAGCGCAACGCCCTGGAGTCTCTTAGAAAGAATCCTGAACAGCCGGTCACCGGAATCGTGAGCAGCGGACAAAAACAATACTTTCAAGCGATCTATCCCGACCTCGCCGTCTCACAGGCCTGTATCGACTGCCACAACGGACATCTGCTCAGCCCGAAACGGGATTTTAAGCTCAACGATGTGATGGGTGGGATCGCCATCACCATTCCGCTGGAATGACATGACCGGTCAACAGTCACTGGTCAATGGTCGTCCGTCGTCAATCATCGAGAAAATCGCAACGCGATCTTCCAATGACCGTTGACCAATGCCTATCGACAAAAATGGTTAGAACGGTGCGGCAGGACCAGATGGTGTATTGGTTTCAGCACGGTGATATTCCTCTCGGTAAATCTGGATCGTGGTCGATCCATACGCGAATGGCTTGTTCTGCAGTACTGGCTTCACGTGCCAATAACACTCCCATCATGGAAATTGGAATCACCACGAGGGCCAAAACCAAGAGGGTG
>JAKDNQ010000420.1 GCA_030456405.1 Nitrospira sp. | reverse complement strand
CCGATCTCGTCGAGAAAGAGCGTGCCGCCGTTGGCGCTTTGAAACAGGCCTCGCTTCGCGCCATGCGCGCTGGTAAAGGCCCCGCGTACATGCCCGAAGAGTTCTGATTCGAAGAGTGTTTCGGGAATGGCTGCGCAATTGAGGGCGACAAAAGGCCCTTGACCCCGTCGGCTGTTCGAATGGATAACCCGGGCGAACACTTCCTTACCGGTTCCGGTTTCTCCGAAGAGAAGAATGGTCGCGTCGGATTCTGCCACCTGCACCACTTGCTGGAGCAAGCGCTGCATCGCAGCGCTTCGCGCGACGATGTTGTCCATGCCGTACAGCTCGTTGACCAGAGACTTGAGTCGCTGAATCTCGCCTCTCATCCGTTGGGGAGAAAGCCCTTCTTCAATCTTGGCCTTGAGTTCTTTGTCATCGAATGGCTTGGTCAGATATCCGAAGGCGCCCCGCTGCATCGCTTCCACGGCGTTGGGAATACTCCCATGAGCGGTCAGGATGATAACCGGAAGGCCTGGATGAATCCGTAACAATTCTTCTGTCACGTTCAATCCATCTTCATTCCCAAGACGAAGATCGGTAATGGCAAGGTCGAATCGGGTATTCTTCGCCACGGTCAGAGCTTCACGGCCTGTGGTACAACCTGTAACGGCAAAACCCATAGCGGTCAACCGCATTTTCACAAGATGTAACAATCCCTCCTCATCGTCGACAACGAGAATATGTTCTTTTTCCATGAAGTCCCTTCTATGGTGCTGTTGGTTCCGGCGAAGCCGGAGGAGGAACAACCGTGATTGAAGGACGGATAGGGCGAACCTTATCCCGCGTTTCCTCGTCAATACGCTTCAACGCCTCCAATTGGTTCGTCAATTCCTCTATTTTTCTCTCTCGATCCATCAGTTGCTTATGCAGGGACAGTACCGTGCCAGTATCGGTTTGACTTTTCGTAATTTCCTTCTTCACAATACCGATGTCTCCCTTCCGTTCACGCTCAGCGAGATCGCGCTGAAGATTTTCCAGGGACTGGGAGTTCGCATCCTTTATATCTCTCAACTGCTGGATCGTTCGCTCTTTATACACCACGTCCTGCATGAGTCCTACAAGCAAGTCTCGCACCAGTTGATCTGAAGCTTGAGCCAGAAGAGCCTGGCTTTCTGAAACGGCTGGGGCCGTCATGACCGATTGGAACCAGGATTGTTGAATGGGCGCGGAGTGACGCTCGAGCAGGTCTATCCAGAGCTTACTAGAATAGGCCAACTGAGTATTGGGCGCAACGGCGACCACTTTCTCGAAGTATTTTAAGGCGATATCGCGGCTTTCGTAAAGTCCCAGTAAGGCGCGCATGAAATAGTCATAGTCGCAGGAGTTCTGTTCGACACATTTTTGAGTAAGCGAATCCTGTTTTTTTGCCAACGCAAGGAGCGATTGCGCCTCTCCCGCTTCCACCGTGAAATAGGGTTGTGAAAATTGCGGAGCTGGGGCCCATGCGGTGCATCCGGCGATGGAAAATACACAGGACAAGACTGCCGGGACCAGGCCTCTGTAGACAACCTTCATACCACTTCTCCTGGTTTCATGAGGAGTACGGTAAATCGTACGGTCGTTCCTTTCTTGGCTTCGCTTTCGATCCAAATCCGTCCTCCATGCGCTTCCACCACATTCTTTGCCAGCGCCAACCCCAGGCCGCTCCCAGGCGCCGCCTGTTTGGTCTTCGTGCGTCCTTGATAAAAGCGCTCGAAAATGAAGGGCAAGTCTTCGCCCTGAATGCCGGGCCCTCCATCGGTCACGCTCACTTCAAGGGTTCCCGAATTCGTGTCCGGCTTCATGACCACTTTGACGATGCCCCCTTCCGAACTGAACTTCAAGGCGTTTGAAAGCAGATTGTCGAGAACTTGTTCAATTCGAAACACATCGGCCTTGACCCACACGTGTTGTCCAGGCGCTTCCAGCAACAGCTGCACATGCTTGGCGTCGGCGAGAAGTTGAACTTTGTTGACCGATATATCCGCGACTCGCTTGATATCCGTCGGAACGATTCGATACTCCATCATCCCGGCGTTCATCTTGGATAGATCCAGAATGGTGGAGATGAGTGTAATGAGTCGGCGGCTGCTGTCTGCCATGATACGCAAGGTCGTGCGTTGTTCTTGAGACAGAGGGCCAGGAATTTCATCGAGCAGCAAATGGGTGCCTTCTTGAATCGAAGCCATGGGTGTACGTAGCTCATGCGACACATGGGCAAGAAACTCTTCCTTCATATCGTCCAACTCTTGGAGTTTCGTCCCCATCCGATTGACAGCATCGACCAGGTCTCGTAACTCGCTAGGGGCTCGAATATTCAGTGAAGTGCGAAAATTGCCTTGCCCGATCTGCTTGATATGGCTCTGCAATTGCCGAAGCGGGCGCAGGATCGTATAGCTGGCAAAGCCTGCGAGCGTAATGCCGAATACGAGCGCAAGCAAAACCAGCTGCTGAGTCACCGCTTCGGCTTGAGCGGAACTTTCTCGCGACCGGCTGACTCCAATACTGATGCCTGACTCATGCCATTCGATGAACTGCTGGAGCGAGGCGCTGATGTGGTCCATCAAGATGTCTCGCCGACTCTCATAATTTCCTGGTGAAAGCGCAGGAGTCGACTCCTTTTTTTCCAATATTTCATGGAGCAGCGTGAGTCGTTCTTGATGCAGGCGTTTAATATCTTTAAGGAGCTGAGTACCTTTGAGAGTGAGTTCCTGTGTTTCAAGGGTTTGCAGGCTCCGATGGAATTCTTCAACTTCTTCATCGAAATGTCGTAAGAACGTGGCATCGCGTACGACCAGATA
>JAKDNQ010000419.1 GCA_030456405.1 Nitrospira sp. | reverse complement strand
GCTTTGAGTCGGTCGAAACGCCCACTCTCAAAGATTTCTTTGTACATGTGGTAGGCCGCCTTCGCGCTGAAGATCGCCACTTCTCCATGGAATGTCGCAGCGAGATCTGCTTTCGATGTGTCCATTGTCATCGTTTTCTCCAGCGCCGGATCGAGCAGCACATCGATTCGACTGAGGAAAAAGCTGGCGACGGAGGCCACGGATGTGAGCGGCTTCCCCTGAGCAGCGAGAGTTTCGAGCCCACGAATGTATGCCTCGGCCACTTGCCGATACCGGGGCAGTCCGAACAGCAATGTAATGTTGACGTTGATTCCCTCGCCGATGAGCTGCTGGATGGCCGGCAGTCCTTCAAGGGTAGCGGGCACTTTGATCATCACATTTGGGCGCGCCACAGCGATCCATAGTCGCCGCGCATCGGCGATGGTCTTGACGGTGTCGCGCGCGAGGTAGGGGGAAACTTCCAGGCTCACAAACCCATCTGATCCGCCCAGCCGATCATAGACGGGACGCAAAAGATCGGCCGTGCGTTGAATATCCTCCACCGTGAGGGCTGCGTAGATTTGCTCGACATTCTTGCCTTCCAGCGCCAGTGCGCGGATGGCGTCGTCGTAATCGTGGCTGCCCGCAATGGCCTTTTCAAAGATGGACGGATTGGAGGTCACACCGCGCAGCCCGTCCTCTTCAATGAGTTGTTTCAGTTGACCCGACGCAATCGTCTCGCGTCGGATGAAATCCATCCAGATGCTTTGGCCAAAAGCCTCCAGTTGGAGTAATGGGTTCTCTTTCATACTCTGTCCTCCTGTGTCATATCTTCTCCGGGCGCGCTCACCGTTCCTGGGATGAGCGGTGGCTTTTGTTGATCTTGGTGAGTGCCGAACCTTTGTGCATCGCCATGTGGTCGGTCTTGTCGCTCTTGATCAGATACTGCGGCTCTTCTTTCGAGGCGCGGACCGTGTAGGTCTTAAATGTGATGGCTGAGGTGACCTTTTTCTTGATCGTTCCACGAACGTGGCCCGCTTCCGAGTTCCAGCTTACATGATCTCCAACTTTGAATTCGTCTTTCATCGGCATGATTTTCTATAGATACGTTGTATCGGTGTGGTTCCAGCCGCCTGTCCGTGACTGCGATGTTCCTGCCGCCAGGAATCCGGCTTCTTCCAGCTGGTCCAGCAGCAGGTGAAAGTACACCAGCCCTCCGTATGGGCTCCAGCGATCCAGAGTGCGGTGAACTGCCGCGTAGTCAAGCGGCTTTGCTATGTTTAGCCAACGTTCTAGACTCTTGCGGGCGCCCACATCGTCACCCGGAAAGACATGGGTTCGCCCTAGGCCACGCAAGAGCACGTATTCTGCCGACCAGCGCCCCACACCTCTCAAGCCACAGAGACATTTAATGGCCTCTTCATCCGGCAGTTCGGCCAGTCCCTCCAAGTCCACATCGTCCTCGGTGATCGACCTGGCCAACTCGATCATCGCACGGCCCTTTTGTCGGCTGAAACCGAGTTGACGCAGCTCGGTGGGGCTCACTGTGGCCAGATCTACCGCCCGAGGGAACGCGTACACTACGGATTCTCCAGAATGGATCGTTTGACCGTAGCGTACGGCCAAGCGGTTGAGGAGGAGAACGCTCAATGCCTTGGTCACTTGTTGGCTGGCCATCGCGGTGATCACGCTCTCAAATACGGTGGCGAACCGAGGCGGCTTCATTCCGCGAAAACGTTGCGACAATGGGCCAAGCGAGGCATCGCGAGAGGCGAGAGGATAAAATGCTGCCAGGTCGGCGCGGAATCCGAGTAGGCGTTCCAGGGTCGTCGTCACGCACTGCTGCACCTCTGGGTAGAGCGCAGCGGCGCCCCCCACCGCAACCCGAAGCCGCGGCGATTCAGGCAGCCCACTCTGGGTGACCGAGACTTCCGCGACGCCGGCCGGCAAAGGCAACACCCGGCGATAGGTGTGTCCATCCCAGCGGTCCACGACGTTGTCCGCACGGCGGCGCAACGTCCAAACCGTGAGATCCAGTCGGAAAGGGGATTTAGGCTTCAGTAAAAACCAATTTCGTCTCATGAATCCTGTTTTGCGCTTGAAGGCTTAGTCGGCAATCGTCCTTTGAGGTTCTTGGTTGTGAACGGATCGGGCACGGCGATCAATTGACGGGCGGCCTCCACCTGCTCCCACACATTCCACAGCAACACACCTCGCACGCGGCTGTTCTGTAAGTAGTAGGTTAGGGACGTGCGACTTACGACCCCACGTTGACCGGCGCCGCGTCGTGCTGCTGCCGATCTTCTGACCCAACGCATTGAGGACTTAAAGGACTACCGAGCCGGTTCACTCACATGCCTCCATGCTGGGTCGCGTCCTCAAGTGAAGGCGTCCAGTGATAGCCGTCCTCTCCATGTAGCCGCATTTCATCCGCCACGTTCTCTTTCAGTAAGCGGTCAATGCTCGCTGGAGTGAAATGTCTATTGGCTAAGATGGGCCATCCGATAAATAGCTTAAATAGCTTCTTCCCATTATCAACGGTAAAGATATGGGTGCGCGATGTATCGGTTCGATGCGAAATCGCAAAATTTTCGAACTCTTTCTTCAAATAGTAATCGACCGCTTCAACATTGGCCTCGATCCATGAGGCTTCATTCATGTCTACCATCACCGCGTCTCCCTTCTTCAAGAAATTCATATCTTCCCAGCTCTCAATCCCTACCGGAGCCAGGGAACTCTCCCCATGAACCAAATCTCTCTCCCCGTACTCGTCGCACATGCTATTTCGTACTGGCCCTCAGACGCTCCTCCACGACATCCCAGTCGATGTTCGAGAAAAAGGC
>JAKDNQ010000418.1 GCA_030456405.1 Nitrospira sp. | reverse complement strand
AGAAGGGATTGCAGCCGCCCCACCTGTTCGGCCGCACGGGAGAGCTCGCTTGCTGTAAGCGGGATTCGGCTATATCGTCCTTGATGGTAGAGGGCGATGACTTCAGCCACCATGGGGCCGGCTGCTTTCCATTCCCGTTCGACCAGTCTGGCAAATTCACTGGCGGTGGCGGATGGAGGTTTGCGCACGCCGCGTCTCTCCACCGTGCGAACCATTCGAGTATAGAGATGGACGATCGCAAGCTGCGGATGCGATGTCGGAAGATGGGTGGTCGCCCAGAGTCCGATTCTATCCCGAAGCATAAGGAGAAACAGGGCTAAGCCGACCACGACCACGCCTGTCATGAGCTCCAGCATGCCGGGCCGAAACGTTTGAGCCACATGCATCAAGCTGCTAAAGCCCTTATCTATGGGGGCAGTAATCAACGAACCCCAGCGGCTCGCTTGTTCACGCAAGGCATCACTACCTTCGCGCACTCCATGAACGACAGCCAGTTGATCCTTCGCGCTATAACGCACGAACAGACGGTCCCACTGTAATCGAACGGATTCCCCGAGGCGGCGAACAGATTCCCAACGATTGGTGGCAACCAGTGTGTCGATAGTGGGGGTAGGATCCATGATGATCCAACCTGAGGAAGGAAAATAGACCTCGACCCAAGCATGAGCATCTCGTTGGCGCACAGTAAAGTAGCCTCCATATTCATTCCATTCTGTGGCCAAAAACCCTGTCACCAGTCGAGCCGGAATGCCTATGGTTCGCAGCATCACAACCATCGCGGTTGCATAATGTTCACAATATCCGGTTTTTCTCGTGAAAAGAAATTCCTCGAGCGGATGACTGAGCGTGGCCGTATCGCCTTCAAGGCTGTAGCGGTAATTTCCCAAGAGATGTTGGTGGATAGCCGACACTCGCTCGAAGGGAGTCGCGGCTGCTTGGGTGACGCGATGGGCTAAGTCCGCCACCAGCTGTGATCCATCAGGAACCTGAAAATAGTGGGAACGGATAAAGTCTGGGTAGACCAGGGTCGAAGCGGTCCGTTCATCCTGGGCGAGGCGTGTGATGTGCGAGGTCACGGAGTATCGGATACGGGAAGAAGGAGGAGATGGCAGGTACAGCCCACCCATGGTATCGGCCAGAACTGTCACAAACTCGCCGCTCACCTGTTCAGCGAATGGTGCGGCAAATAGGACCGCAGTATCGAGTGTTTCTAGCAGAATATCTTGACGAATCGGGACAGATAGGTTGCCTGGAGGGCGACCGGTTGGGCGAACGAGGAATAATCTTCCTTCATCAACGGAATTCAACGAGCGACGTCGAGTTTCGCTATGGTTCCATGATCGCCCATTGTACTGATCGTACGCGAGTCCTCTCAGATAGAGTCGATCCTTTTCAACGGCGGGCTGGTCCGGCAATTCAACTCGCATGACGATCTGCGGATCTTGTTTGACAGATCCGATCGTTCCCAGGTCGACCCGATCGGAAAACCCGGTCGTCCGCAGTGTTTCCCCGCTTGTTTTCTGAAACATCCCCGCGCCGATTCGAGGAATGAGAAAGAAAATGGTGAGTGTCAGCGCAATCGTCATGACGGCCGTTCCGTTGGTCAACCAAAAGAATCGGTGCGTGAGGCAACTTTGAAATGCCGCGTGACCGGCGGCTGCGCCTGAGCGTGTGCCGCCGGCAGAGATGGCGTCTGTTTCGTGGGTCAAGTGATACAGCAAGAGCGTCCAGACAGCCGCAAGCAGATACAGCAGAAATATGGGGATAAACCACGCGTCGGTCGTCAGTGCCGCGGAAGCCAAGATAGCCATAAGGCTAATCGCATAAAGATGCCGATAATCATGCCGTTGCTGAAGCGTGAGTAACTTGATGTCCAGCAACACAACCAGAAAGTGGATACCAGCCGGGAGAAGATCTTGTGACACCACGGTGAGATCGATCAGCAATATGAGAAAGGCTCCGATCAGCAGGGCATTCCACAAGGTTGGTGAGACGGTGACCCGGGCCATTGCCCGACGAATGATTCCCTCCCCTCCTGCCCGAAGCAACGAGATGATGAGAATGATCACGGTGGGGAACGCGAGCCAGAGCGGGACGCTCTGCGCGAGTACGAGCCCGCTGAACGCCGTGGTGGCGAGGAGAACGGAGCTGATCGTAAGGGCCCGATCAAAAAGCATGTGTCAATTCTTCAAGCTGTGCGGCATTGAGCACCCGATCAGCGCGCACCGGGCTTGTAGAAACCTTCTGATCCGACCACGGCACAACCGCCACTGTGTAGCCTCGCGCGTCATTGTGAGTGAGCGGGAGGTTTTCGCTGTGATGGACGCTATCAGTTACGGGTAGCCGCCGTTCACATAACGCCAGGACGCGTAGCATCGCCAAAAGGTGACCGGATCCCGAGCCGAGTCCCGAGTCTGTCGTTCCGACAATCAGTCGAACAGGGTAGGCTCGATCGGTTAATTGTGAAAGAAGTGATGCCACGAATGTCACGCTCCGCTCGAAGAGATTGTCGCATTCTTCGGGGGCCACGATTGACAAGACGACCGTGATGCGTCGTTGATCTTCCGCTTCGGTTTCCCGAACGATCAGCTGAGAGGTGCGGGCCGTGGTCATCCAATGAATCGCTCTGGAATCATCGCCTGGTCGATAGAGGCGGAGGTTGTAGAGTTGGGTCCCATCTCCTCGTTGAGGGATGGACTCTCCTTGCCCTTCACTGACTAATTCATCGACGAATCGCAAGGTGAGCGGTTTGAGGGGTGGGCTGACGAGCAGATGCGCTTCCGCAGGGTAGCGCCCTTTCTTGAGGAACAGACCGAAAGGGAA
>JAKDNQ010000417.1 GCA_030456405.1 Nitrospira sp. | reverse complement strand
AGGGGCAAGGGTAGTGGGGAGGCAGGGGCGTACCGCAGCACACAAGATTTTCCGCGATCTCCACGGATGTCAGGATGGAAGCTGTTGTGGTGTGTGTTGAACCGAGAGCGGTGAAAAACGTTCCCCCCTGGGACAGTAAAGTGCTAGTATGGGCGCACATTGAACGGATTCCTTCTATGCCTGTAGATGCCGATGAGCAGGTCGGTGTATTCGTGACACCACCGAGCGCGCTTCCCCAACTTGTGCCAAGCCGTGCCTGTCTCCAGTGCGATGTCTGTTGTCGGTTTCCGGACCCCGACAGTTCCCTCCGTCCATATTTTACCGAGAACGAAATCGTCCGGGCACGGGCTGCGGGCGTTACGGAGACAGCCTTTCCCAATCGGCTAGGGTCACAGGTGATCCTGGTTCCAGCCCCGCATGGAGAGGGGTATCTCTGCCCCGCATTCGATGCGTCAACCTCAACCTGCCGCATCTATGAGCAGCGCCCGCTCGATTGTCAGCTCTATCCGTTGGCGCTGATGTGGGATGAGGATCACAATCGGATCGTGTTGGGGTGGGATGCGAAATGTCCCTTCATGCGAGAAGAGATTCCAGAGGAGATTCAGCGTCATGCCGACCGAGTGATGGTCTTGCTCGATCGACCGGGTGCGCGCGATCACATTGTCGCGCATCCTCGCCTTATTGGAACGTTTCAAGAGGACGTGGTTGTTCTCGCACGTCTTCCCCACCTCACCAGTGAAGTGGTCGGTCAGTGGGGGCCTGCTCCACTCCATCGGTTCACATTGGACGATATCCCACGCATGGCAACGGCCTTGGATCGGTCAGGATGGCTCGGCGCTGAATCGCTCTCCGCCTGTTCACCGATGTATCATTATATATGGAATGGGTTACTGGCCTATTGGTGGATGGAGCTTCAGGGTACCCTATGCCTCTTTGCGCAATCTCCGGACGGCTGGTTCATGCCTCTGCCTCCGATCGGGACCAGCCCGATTAATGTACCTCTATCGTCAGCGATGGGGCTGCTGAAGCGTTGGAACGGCGACTCGCCGGTCAGCCGGGTCGAGAACGTTCCTGCTCAGTTGGTGCCGGAGTTGGAACGGATGGGATATCGCGTGATGCCGAAGGAATCGGACTATCTGTATCGCGCGGCCGACCTCGTATCCTTGGCGGGCGACCCATATAAATCTCAACGCGCACTGTGCAATCGATTCGAACGAGAACAATCTTTTGAGATGGACATCTATCGAATCCGTGACCGCGAAGACTGTCGTACCCTTCTCGCGGATTGGTCGCGGCAGAAGCAGGTGGAAGGACGTGAATCGTTCGGGGCGATGTTACTGACTGATTCGGCGTCGGCGCACGAAATCGTGTGGTCTCAGGCATCGACCCTTCGGCTCGTGGGGAGGGTGATCAGGATTCAGGGCCGGCTGCGTGCCTATACCTTCGGCTATTGGTTGACGAGCATGACATTCTGTGTGCTGGTAGAGGTCACGGATCGTACCTATCCAGGTTTAGCGCAGTACCTCTTTCGTGAGACCTGTCGGACGGCCCTGGCCGAAGGGGCCGAGTACATCAATGCGATGGATGATGCGGGCCTTTCCGGGCTGCGCGCATCGAAGCTGGCGTACCATCCCGCCATGCTGATTCCCAACTTCGTGGCCTCCCCGGCGCGTGAATCATGAAGACCTCAACGGCCATACCAGTCCTCGTCCCTCGCCGCTATCGGTGGTTGCCCTATCTCTTGATCGGCCTGACCCTCTGTGCGATCCCCGCCGGTATTTATTTGATTCGGGTCATCGAGACCCATTTCGTGGAAGCGGCGGGAGGAGAGCTCCAGCTGGCCGCGACAGAAGTGGCGGAGAAACTCGATCGAATGTTGTTCGAGCGCCGTAGCGATGTGCTCCTGACGGCTCGAATGGTGTCGTTGAGACCATCCGATCCGAAATATCTCGTCGAGTATCTCAAATGGATCAAGACGAACTTTGCCCCGGTGTATTTGTCGTTAACGGCTACGGACGCTCAGGGTACTGTAGTGGCATCGACGGAGCCCTCACTGGTCGGACGCGACTATAGCCTGAGCGCAGCATTTATGGCTGTTCGTGCCACGCGTCGGCTCGACATTGCCGACGTTGCCGGGCTGGAAATGGAGGAGAGTGAGGTCGATACGATTGCGTTTACGGCTCCGATTCTCGACGCGCAAGGGACATTCCTGGGCGTCGTGACCTTTCGGGTGGGTGTCCCATTTATTGCGGAGGTGACCACCAGGACTATTCGTTCGCTTGAAGCTCGACCGAAAATGGGAGGACGAGCTGAATACGAAATGTTGACGAAGCAGGGCAACGTGTTTGCCACCTCGGATCTTTCCTCCAAAAAAGGGGATAATAATCTCAAAGAACTCGGAATATCTTCGGTACGGTTGAGCGAGGCCGGTATACCGGGGTTTATCGAAGAAGAGCATCTGCGCCGACATATTCAGGTCGTGACTGGCTATGCCCAGACCAAAGGCTTTGGAGGTTTTCCTGGACTCGGTTGGTCGGTCCTGGTCCGAATGGACCGGCAGGACATCCTGGCGCCTATTCATGCCTACTTCTGGAAAGTCGGAGTCATAGGCGGGACAGCCTGGATCTTCATCATGGGGTTGTTGCTGTGGGCCACGACACGATTGCGCACAGAGCATCTGCAGGCACAACAGGAGAGCGCTTGGGCGAAAGCCGCTGAAGCGGCGTTGCTCCAGAGCCAGGAACGAAATCGTGCGATCGTCGACACCGCGCTTGACGGGGTGATCACCATCGATTCGACCGGGATTGTGACCGATTGGAATGCGCA
>JAKDNQ010000100.1 GCA_030456405.1 Nitrospira sp. | reverse complement strand
GATCGATAATCCTCATGGACCGGCACATCGTGAGCGCCTATGCGACACAGGCGAAGGACCACGATCTGATCAACTGGGCGGTCGAGATCAAAGTGCGGGCCGAACGGCGGGCGGGGGAGATGCTCAAGGCGATGCCGAAGAATACCGGCGCGAAAGGCGTGGGGCCGATTGCGATTCCAAAAAAGAATAGCAATCCCACGCTCGCTTCCCAGGGTATCTCCCTCAAGGACTCCATGCTCTGGCAGCAGGTGGCTTCCATGCCGGAGCCGGCGTTCGAGCAGACGCTCTCGGCGGTGCAGGCGAAGGGCGAGAAGCTGACGACAAAGGCGGTCTTAGCGACGAATCGCCTACCCAACCCCTCAACCCCCTCAGTGATCTCGCGTCCTGGGGCAAATGCGGAAGCCGTTTCTTCTGTAGATGGTCACAACGCGCGAGTGTGGCATCCATCCTTGACTTGACGGACGCCGGAATCAGATTCCATTTCGCAGGATCATCGGCGAGATCGTAGGCACGGAAGCTTGCCTTACCGTGGAAGCCCTAACTCTTTCCTGATGCATTGGCAGAGGGTATCGGCAATCTGCGCGTGGATGTTTTCCGCCACAATTGCCTCAGGAGCGACGATCTCTTGCCAGTCCATACAGACGCCATGGGTCCATGTGTTCGTCGCAGGGGCGGGTAAGCCGTGGGGCTGAACGTGCATCGCTCGACTCAATCGCCAGTAGGGAATCGATCCTCTGGAAGTTCCGCCTTAGGTAGCATATAGTGATCGCCTGCCTCACTCATGGTCCCTGTCTCGTTAGGCGAGGGCTCTGGTCTCTGGAATTCCTCTACCGGCACGTCAACGGTTGCAGATTGACTGACTTGTGGTTTGGATAACGCTTCCAACACGTTGTAGATTTCACGCGAAAAATGCTCGTAGATTTTTTCTTGCTGATTTTCGGCGGCAAAGATTCCGCTCAGCCGACTCGGGAGGTTCAACAGGGCATCGCGGACCCGCCTCGCTTCGTGAAACCAATCCGCCCGCACACGATCGACCTCCACCAGTTGGCCGGCGAGTTTCTGCAATTTGATCTGGCGCAACTGGTTTTCCAATTCCAGCTTTTTGACCGCCTCTCCCGCCTTCGATCGCCCGGTCTCGCGCTCCCGCAAAAATCGAATGTAGCTGGCGACGGATTCCACTGGCCTGTACAGTCCATCGACAGCGGGTGGCAGGATGTGTTCTTTGGAAAGTTGCGTCACGCGCTGTGGCGTCAACACTAGCGCCTGCGACAACTCTAAAGTGCTCCATCGTATTTCGCCGAAGAGGGGGACATTCTCAACGTGCATGTGAATAGTTATAATACCTAGGCGTGTTCATCATACGTATGTTCTTGTCTGATTCACGCGCGAGAAAGAAAGTCATAAATTGTTCCCCTATGACTGCTCAAATATCGCAGCATTGCTAACCCGCATTCGCTAATACCGCGGGAGGACCCGGTTAGTACTATGCCTAGGTGTTTTCACCTAGATCTGCTCCGTCATGGCCTCGTCACTCGCGCGTATGGGATTAAGGACGAGCGGCGGGAGGACGGCCCACCATGGTTTCTGGCTCATCCGTTGTGCGCGTTGAGAGTCGCTGATTGACCGCCAACATCTTGAGCACAAGTCGTGAGAGCCGATCCGTTGGACCGTCGAGGACCTAGGATAAGTCCGGCTATGGTTCTTCGAGGAGAAGCTTAAGTGCCGGGGTCTCCCGCATTCTGAACAGCACAGTTTCATGTGACAACCATCTCGCATTTGCCCATGGCTTGGAGATCACGTGCTAAGTGATATTCAAGCATCGCTTGGTCGCCGACCGACAGCGGCTTGCCATTCACACAGAAACATCTAAGTACGTGCACTCTCACCTGGCGCAGCATTCGCTGCATGCTCGCCTCACGGCTCCTGTTCCTCAAGAAGGACGCACTTCCCCATGTCACGCAAATCTCGCGCGATGGCAAATTCAATCATCGCTTCATCGCCAATCCAAAGCGGCCGGCCGGCCACGTAAAAGGCGCGGGTGACTCGGACCTGAACGAGCTTCGTCAATCGCGGGTCATTCTTCGGTTCCGATGTGGTTTCCATGGTATTCCTCATTATTCCTTTCCAATGTCTGACCCAAGACATAGGGTATATATTTAGGTTATCCCATCCGCCTTGACAAAGGCGGATGGGTGCAGCACGGCCACATCGCAGCTGATCAGCATCCGGGCCTGAATCAGGCCTGATTTAAATCCGGTCTGATCATAAGGGTTGATCTCTAAGGTGAATCCGCTCCCCCAAATTCCGAGATAGATCAACGCCCAACCGCCGCAGGCCATCACCCCTGAGGGCATATCGGTGGTGACATGGGCCGGTCGGTCCGCCACTTTGTCTTCCTGCCACACAAATCGACCGCCGCCTGTAGCCCGTTCGCGCGTTTCCAGCAAGGCGCGAACTGCCGGCGTGGAAATAAAGCTGATCTGTTCATCGTTGGCGTTCGCTTCGCTGGTTTTCTGTTTCATCGACCAGGCCCCGCTGTTGAGCGTCGCGCCGGATTGCGTTTGAATGCCGGTCGTGTTCAAGATCCCGAGCGGTTGGCCGCTGGTTCCGCTTCCATTGAGCACCGCTTGATCGAGTGCGGTTCCGATCGACCGAAGCAATTCCCGCCCGACGAACTGATCAGCGTTTGCTTGTAATCCAAGCTGTCTAGAAAAGACGACGACATTCCCGAGGGTTTTCGGGGTCATGGCAATTTGGCTGAGTGTCGGTTGCGAGGGCGCGACTTGGGCCGATTCGGTTGCCACCCAGCTAGGCGTCGTTTTCCCCGAGACTTTTGGGACTGCGAGATTCCCCCTAAGGCCTGTTTCCACGAGCATCCCGGCGCGAGCCGTGACGCTCCATGGTCTGAGAAGATCAACCGGCTCTTTCATTTGGTTCCCCACGAGGACGCCACCCGAGCCCGCGACGGCCAGATCGCGAAATTCGATATAGGGCCGCTGCCGATCGAATGGGACGCCATTTCGTTCCGCGACCTTTTCCAAATAGACGCGGTCTTTTTTGTGCAATGCCTCGTCGGAAAGCCCTCGCACTGTTCGGGCGAGCGAGAACGGAACATCATCTTTTTGTAGCCGGGTGAGAAGTTTTTCGGCTTGAAGTTCCTCGAACTCTAAAAATCTGTTGCGCGTGAATTGGTCCAGGAGCCGGGCGGACTCTTCAAGCTGCGGACTCAAGCGGGAAGATGGATTCATGGTGTCCCTCCGTGGTGAATATGTCGGGAGGATAGCATGGTGGAATCTGACCGCCTCAAGAGCGCGTCCAAAATTCTTTTTGTATGCCTTTCGCTCGGAGTCCCGCCCATTTTCCTTGAAATACGTCCGGCCCTACCTCTGCCCGATCGTCCCGCCTGGAAGTCGGCGATTGCGAGCCGCAGGATCATCTTGGCATACCCTCGCCCCCGCGCCTCTTCTTGAGATTTTTGAATGGCTCGCTGCCTGCCCCTCGCGAAACCTTGCAGGATCTTCCGTCCGAGAATCGTCGCGTCGGGGCTCGGGGCGGATGGTGTCATCGGGATCGATGCCTTTCTTTTGGCGCTGTGTTTCATATTTACTGGGGATCTACCTGAAAGTGTTGCGCCACTCGTTGAGAGGTTGCACTCATCGCTTCAGACTATGTCGTCGTCCATTGTGGAATCACACAGCATCGTGGCTCCCGTTTTCCAAACAATCCGGCCCTCGTTGCTGCCTTCTCCAACTCCGCCAGTCCCGTTTTCCTATTAAACGCAATCGCCAATCTGTTCTCATCCATCAACTGCACCCGCGTCATGGCCCTGTAGTACGTCTCGGAGCTAGATTGCAACGCTGAATCACTCAAGCATTGATCGTTCCCGTCGATGTACAGCCAGGGAAAATAATCCACCGCCACCAAGGGAATCTCCACCCTCACCTCAAACGGCGCGACGTGATACACCCACATCAGCCAGGGTTCCTCACCTTGATCGTCCACCATGATCTCCGGAAAAGATCCGCCCAAACTCTCTTCCCATGCCTCGTGCCGCTTCTGTTTTTTGCTGCTGACACTCATCGCTTGTTCCTCCTTTGTGTCTAGACTTGGCGCGTGGCGGGACATGTGAAATTTCGGCTGGGAGCACGTTTTCGAAATGCTCTTCGAGTCGCTGGAAGAACACCTTGGCAGCCCGATTCATGGACTCGTCCGGGCTGCTGGTTTCGTCCGATGTCACAAGATCTCCAGCATCGATGTCGGCTTCCGCTTGGGAGCGGTCCGACCGACCGATTGAAATTCTGCCGTGTTGGCCAGATGGGGGAATCGCTTTCGGATTTCTTTTTCCTTCTGAATCTCTGATTTCGTTCCACCTATCACGCCCTCCGAGTCCTCCGGCGAACCCTCTTCTCTGAATGTTCTCTTCTCTTCTCTGACTCTGACTTTCCTCTGAGAGGAGGATTGCTCGCGCGGCGCTAGCACTTTGCTAGCCTGTTGCTTGCGGCATGCTAGCAACAAACCACACTGGATTAGCGGGGTTAGATCAACTGGTTCTGAGAGACGCATGCTTCGGGCCAGGTACGTCCTATCATTCAGAATGCGATTTCCTACGCGACTGGCGAGAAGCATGCACATAATATAATGATATCGGCTGGTCTCAGGGAGTGCGACGAAGCCTGGATGATCAAGCAACGCCCAATGCAACTTTATCCACGGAGGACACCGATCTTTATAATGCTGAAATCGCTCTAAGTCCGCGACCGACACATATTCAGGTTTGCTGAGTATCTTTTTCATGTTTTTAGCGTCCAGCGGCTTTAGCCTTGATCCAACTTTCAATTTCATGGCGCAGCCATCCGACGGAATTGTCCCCGAGTTGGATTCTTTTCGGAACACGATCCATTTTTTCTAGTCGCCACCACTGAACACGACTGATGGCAGTGAGACGAAAACGAGCCTTCTCTCGTAAAATCTGCAAGCCTTCTGGTGCTGGAGCCGTCGTCATGTTTTTCCCCTCCTCGTTCGATAGCGCGTGAAAATATGCCGTAACTAGGCGCAACTGTAACGCGAAAAACGGGCAGAGTTTCGGCACCTTGTTTAGGCGAAAAGAGTACCGAAACTCAGAGGGGGGTCTTCCGAAGCTTCTCGGCCTGATTTGGAGTAATTGTGTGAAGATGGGCCACAACAAGGGTGGCGAGGTCTGCGGCAGTTCTGAACAAGGACACGGTCTTATCGGCCTGCTTCGCCGTATGGATGAGTCCGGCGTGGTCGGTATCGTAGTGCTGGCAGTAGCAGTGAATCGGCGAACAGATAGCGATCATCCGGCCCCAGTGCTGCTCGATCCAATGCGCCCTGGTCTTAGGGGTGTTAACGTGATATTTCTACTTACTGATATAATCAATCAGGGCTCCCCGTTGCTGTTGGAGGGTGAACGGAGCATGTGTCAATCGGCGCACTTTCCCGTGAACGATGTTGTAGGCTTCTCTTGCGATTTCTTCCTCTATGCGGTCTTTTGACGCAAATCGGCATGTTTCCAGGTTGGCGATCGTCCCGATGGCTCGGTAGCAGTGTAGAAACAGGTTCGAGTCTACGTCCTTTAGTCGCATCATAAGTGCCCCGATCACGATTTCTCGATGTTCAGGATTCGACGGCAGGCCCTGGTGTTCCCTCATATTTGCATTCGCCCATGCCGTGACCTCTTCGACGCCCTGATACGAGATACCCTTTGCCGGTCGGCCTTGTCGCGCCATTATGCCAGCAATTCCTTAATCGCTCGCTCCCACGTCTGCATGGCTTCGCGCTTGCCTCGGACAAATTCACCGTGATCGTAATGCGCCGAGAGTCCTTGCGGGGTGTGATTCACGAGAGCATCGCGCACGTCGGCATTCACACCGAGTTCCGCGAGTCCAGTCTTGAACGTTCGCCGCAAATCGTGAAATCGCCACGGCGTGACAAACTGGCGGTCGTACTGGTCCGGGTGTTCGCGTTTCAGCAGGTCGATCTGTGCGTCGATCCGCTTTTTGAGCGAAGAGACGCCGCTGAATGGCGTCAGGCCGGAGCCAGAGAAGATGAATGAAGAGTTCCCCATCCGTGTCACAGATCGAATCGTCTGCACCGCCAGCGGCGAGAGCGGGACGAGATGCACCTTTCGATTTTTCGTGCGACTCCCTGGAATCAACCAGCGTGGGTCGGCGTCGTCGAGATCGAGCAGTTCTTCCTGGCGCATCCCGGCTACCTCGCTTAAGCGCTGACCCGTAAGTATTAGCAGCTTCGGCAGCGGACCAAAGGGTCCGACTGACTCACAGGCCCGCCAGAGCAACGCGAGTTCATTCGGTTGACCGTGGAGCTGATTCCCGTAAAGGTGCCGATCGCGCGGAATTTCTGCGGCAGGCGGCTCAATATCATTGGCCGGTGAGAGCAGAATGAGGTTTCTCTGGATCGACCACTTAAAAAGCTTGCGGAGAACAGCCAGCATTCTATTGCTGGTTGTAGTGAGCTTGCCCTTTCCTCGAATACGCTTGCGCCGCTGCATCCGGTGCAACAGGTCGATCATATCGCTGCGGGTCAGACTGGCGAGCGGGCGCGCGAACCAGTCTTTCATGTCAGGCCCGAGCAAAAGACCTCGATACCGCCGCAAGGTGCTCGGAGCTAGCTCCTTCTTTTTTTTGGGATGATGGGTTGCCAGGAACTCTTCCGCCACACGCCGGAATGTCTGAGCGCTGCGCGTCAGGGCTTCGGTCTTCGCGTCTCGGAGGTGTTGGCCAGGATCGTCGCCCCGATCCGCCGCTTGTTGATAGTCATGGGCCTTGCGCCGCGCCATCGCGAGGGTGAGCCCCGGCCCGCCTTCGTGCTCCGCGTAGGGTCCGAGATGATACCGCGCGGTGATCCGCTGGCCATGCTTCGGTACCCGCCCCATCCAGATCCAGGTTTTCGTCCCGGCGCTGGAAATCCGCAAGCCAAACCCTTTGGTGCTGACATCCCAATAGGTCACCTGGTTGACGACTTCCTGCCCGTGGGTGTCGATCCGCTTCGGCGGAGCCTTAAGACCCTTAAGGGTTTTCACATCGAAATGTGCGTGACGAGGGCGGGCTTTTTCCGTGGTGACGAGTGCGAGATGGGCGGCTGGCGTGGCCATGCGGTTTTTTAACCTCAGGTTTCCTAGGGCCTTCCTAGGCAGTCGCTAGGCAGCAAAACACGTGAAATTGGATGAAACACGACGAAGCGGACTGTAACACAAGAAAGACGAAATAGTAAGGTATAATAGGAGGTTACAGCAGAAAATTCAACCAGATGAAACGGGCTGAAACACCGACAAAAAGATTTTGTAAACCGCAGGTTGGAGGTTCAATTCCTCTCGCCAGCTCCATTAGTTGAACCTCCACCTAGGGAAGACTGGCCCTTCACGCCGTGAAACAAGTATGGCTAGCGTTCGGCTTCCGTGAGATCCCTCTCCT
>JAKDNQ010000416.1 GCA_030456405.1 Nitrospira sp. | reverse complement strand
GACGCGTCTTTGCGTCCTCCAGAATCCAGTCAACTGCCTCAGCCATAGACTTCGCCATGGCATCCGGCATCGCTTTTTCAACCTTGAGCCTGTCCAACGATTGCGCGTCTACCGGCGCCGGCGTCAGGAGAATAGACTTCGCGTCTACCCTGTGCGCCAGTTGTATGTCGCGGACGTGGTCGCCAATCAAATAGAAACGACGGAAATCCAGTTGCAGCTCCGACACAGCCCGTTCCACCATTCCGACGTTCGGTTTACGACAGCGGCACCCATCATCAGGATGGTGCGGGCAGAAATAGATCGCGTCGAGCGCCACACCCTCCTGCTCCAACAGACCTTGCAATCTGGCATGAATCGCTTCCAAATCTTTTAGCGTCAAGAATCCACGGCCGACACCGGATTGGTTGGTCACCACCACCAATTTAGCCCCGACTCTTTTCAAGCGCGCCAGAGCCGGGCCCACCCCAGCCAATAGTTTCAGATCAGCGGCAATTTTCAAATAGCCTGGATCGTAGTTCAAGGTTCCATCTCGATCCAGAAACACAGTGACACCAGCAAGAAGGTCTGTCTGGTGGGGGAGGTCTGTCTGGTCTGTCTGGTCTATTCGGTCTGTCTGGTCTGTTCGGTTCGCACCAGATAGACCGGATAGACCTCCTCGACCAGATAGACTGGATACACCCGCTTCATAGACCTGATCCACCGTCACTCTGGTCATGCACCGATGGTCGATCGGACATTCGCGCAGCAGGCAGGGAGCGCAATCGACCGGCTGCCGGACAATGGCATGAGCGCTCCCAAACGGCGCCGTGGTACGCCAATCGGTCGGCCCGAAGATCGCAACAACCGGCACGTGGAACGCAGAGGCGATATGCATGGGACCGGTATCGTTTGTCAGAAGCAGGCTGCACCGCTTCACCGCCGCCATGAGTTCCCGGATCGTCGTCGTCCCGGACAAGACCAGGGAACGGGACGACAGGTGTGCAGCAATCTCCTGGCCCAAACGCTCTTCTCCCTTAGCCCCGAAAATGACCACACTGACCTGTTGCCCGGAGGATTCGTGCATCGTTCGGCAGAGTCGTTCCGTGACTTCGGCAAACCGTTCCGGCAACCAGCGTTTAGCATCGCCATAGGTCGATCCAGGGTTAACCCCAACGACGATATCCGTTGTAGCCAACCCGCCCTGCGCAAATCGCCTCACCATGGCCTGTTCCTCCTCGGACAGGACGACGAGTTCCGGTACCGGAGGATCGCCCGTGAGGCCCAGCGGCTTCAACAGATCCCAATAATAGCGAACGTGATGGGCGCGCATGCGTTGATCCGGCACAGCGACCGGATCAGACAGCAACAGACTCCGCCCGTCTGTCGCATACCCATAGCGGCGAGGCACACGGGCCAGAAATGTCAGGAAGGCCGCCTCGAACGCATTCTGAAACAAGACCGCAAGATCGAAGCCTTGCCGCCGCAACTGCCTGGCCAATGCCCACTTTCCCGAGAGCCCCGCATGACGCCCTTTGATGTCGTAGGTCAACAGACGCGTAACTGCCGGATGGCCCGCAAACAGATCGGCCACAGCTGGTTTGACTAAGAGTGTCACCTGCGCATCAGGAAATAACCCCCGCAATCCACGGAGCGCCGGTTCGCACATCACCGCATCGCCCAGCCAGTTGGGCCCACGCACGAGAATCCTTTTGATGACTTCTTTGTTCACTGTCTTCAATCTTTTCCGTCTTCAGTCTTCCGACTCTTCCTTCAGCCTTCAGCCTTCTGATCAGCCTTCAGCCTATATCCCATCCCAATCACCAATCGGCGTAACCGATCTTCCCCCTCGATCACCTGCGTAGTCAATCGAACTGCCCACCAGGCATCGGTGGGGGAGAGCAGCGATGCCATCTTGCACGCGTCTTTCTCTGTCGTCACGACTAACTCCGCCTGAAGTTCAACCGCTCTGGTGCGCAGCCGCTCGATGTCCTGTCTTGTGTAGGTATGGTGATCGGCATAGGCGACTTCATCCAGAATTTTGATCCCCAGTCGTTCGACAAGGGAGCGAAACGATCCAGCATGGCCCACCGCGCTGCATAGCAGCGCGGTTTTTCCCTTGGACCAGGAAAGCGACTGCACGGCGCCGGTCGTCACCGACACGAGATGCTCCGGACGAAAGACCGCCTGGATTGTGTCGGGCATCGAACCGAGTATGGCGTGCAGCTTGCGGCGCACTTCGTTCACTTGAGCCGATACGTCCGCTCTCGTCACGATGATCCCGGTCGCGCGCGCCGCCGCCTTCAGCGGCTCCCTCAGCCGACCGGCCGGCGCCACAGCCGCAAGCCCCGCCACATCCGTGGCATCGATCAATAAGAGATTCACGTCTCGATAGAGCCCTCGGTGCTGAAATCCATCGTCGAGGAGGAGGCAATCGATCGGGAATCGCTCCAAGACCCAGTCACCGAGTTGGTAGCGATCGGCGCCGACGGCCACGATCGCTCTGGGGCAACGCTGCGCCATCAAGAAGGGCTCATCGCCCGCCTCCTGCGGACCGACCAGCAGGCGCTCGCCATTCGACACTAACAGATACTGAGCCGTATTTGTCCGTCGATAGCCCCGGCTGAGAATCGCCACGTGTTTCCCCTGCGCAAGGAGCCACTCTGCTAACAGAATGACCATCGGCGTTTTTCCTGTCCCGCCTAAGGTAAGATTCCCGACGCTGACGACCGGGACCGGCAATCTCCTCTGGTCAAACCAACCCCAGTCGTACAGGAGCGCGCGCAGGTGTGCAACCACCCCATAGGGGATTGCGGCCCACATCAGCCACCATCTGACCTTTGTCCCAGGGTT
>JAKDNQ010000415.1 GCA_030456405.1 Nitrospira sp. | reverse complement strand
CCCTCGTTCGACACACCGGGGGCCATCAGCACCACGTACCCATTGTCTGACACATGGATGTTGCCGCGGTTTACCACCGTCTTGAGCTCTTTGAGCGGATCTTGCGCAAAGAGGTAGCGGCCGGCCATGAAGTCTTCGTCACGGGTCTGTAGGGTTGTGGCGAACAGCCCTCCGACGTTGATCTGCGCTCCGGCGCCGAACAGAATCCCATTGGGGTTGATCAGAAAAATTTGGCCGTTCGCTTGGAGTTGGCCAAGAATGACGGACGGGTCTATGCCGATGACGCGATTCAATGCGATCGAGGACACCGAGGGCTGGAGAAAGTGAACGGCTTCGTTCCCCGCGATGGAAAAGCTGTTCCAATTCAGAATGGCTTTGTCAGAGGCTTGCGTGATGGAGAGGGTGGTCTGCGAATCCTGGTGAATGGTGGCCTGCCCGGCGACGACTTGCCCATCGGTTGGAAGCGCGGCAACCAGCGTCGGCAGCAGGATCTGGATGGAAGCCAGAACCGCACAGAGTAGGCGATAGCCCTGTTTATTTAGTCTGCGAAGTGTCAGTGTCATTTCCTTCAATACGAAGTGTAGCATCTC
The DNA here is from genome assembly GCA_030456405.1 of Nitrospira sp. The sequence goes on along the minus strand of JAKDNQ010000415.1, from coordinate 2,244 downwards.
CCCATGGAAACGCCTGAACCCAGGGGAGTCTCTCAAAGGAATGGCGTTCCAGCCGAGGTGTGGTCTGTTCGGTCTGTTCGGTCTGTCTGGTCTGTCTGGTCTATCTTGTCGGTCTGGTCTGCTTAATCATCGAGTTGATTGCGGTGAGTTTTGAGCAAAAACTGAGTTTTCAGCATCCTGCTAAAAGCGAGTCACAACTTGGAAGTAGAACGTCGGCGAATGGTCGCCGGCAATCGTGCCGCCGACCGGTGTCGGGCCGATAGGGAATCCCAGGTCTACTCGCACCCTGCTGCTGTACCACGGCAATTGCGTCTGCATGCCCACCCCGGTACCGGTCAGGCTGGCGAACCGCTGCTCGCCGGGTGAAGGATTGCGCGTACGGCCTGCGCCATGGTCGATGAAGATGGCGCCTTGTGTCTCTTTCAGCAAGGCCGGCATCAAGGACGGGAAAAAAGGAATACGCGTTTCGGCGGACAGGGCATAGCCTTCGTCGACGAAGCGTTCACCCAACTGATAGCCGCGCACGGAATCGGGTCCGCCGAGGAGCATCTGCTCAATGACGACGACGGGGCCGGTGGTAAGTTGGCCGTTCCCTCTTAAGACCAGTAACATATCGTGGCCCAGACTCTGGATGCGCCCGGCGGCAAGGGTCGCTTTCGTAAAGCGGTTGTCGGCGCCTAGACGGGTCGATTGAATGGAATTGTCACTCATGCCGCCCAGGAACTCGCCCAGCCCCTGGAATCCGTAGAGGGAGGCGTACCAACGGCCGGAGAGGTCCAGGCGGTCCCAATTCAAACCGAGCTTGAGCGAGCGTATGTCATCGTTGCCGATCTGATTGTCGAGCACCGTGAGTGTGTTGTGCTTGGCGGAGAAGCCGAATTCACCCAAGAGATTCTGAAATCGAGACTTGATGAGAGGATGGGTGACCGCGATATCGCCGGTGGTGATACGGCCCCGAATCTTGAGAGCGGCCAATTCCGCCCCCACGTCGAACTCGCCCTTCGAGCCGCCGACAACCAGCTTGGTTCCATGGACGCCGATCGGCACATTATAGTTGGCCATGCCGAAGAGCAGTTGGTCTGGGTGGTTGCCCATGATGGCGTGGAGACTGAGGGTCCCGCCGTCTACGAGTACGTTGCCGACTTCGACACCGGCGCCGAACCGATAGCGAGAAATATTGTTGAAGCCATAGTTATTCATGTCGAGCATGAAATGCAACGGCCGCTTGTCTTGAGCCGTGACATGCACGTCGGTGGCGCCTCCTGATTTTCCCGCTTCCAAGACGGCGGATGTCTTCAATCCCGGATACTCGTTCAAGAGCAACAGCCCGCGCTCCAAGGAACTGTTTCGCGCGACATTGTCTTCCATGGCTTGAGCGAAGTGACCTCTGATGAACGGCGTAGAGTAATGCTGGTTGCCGGACACGGTGATGTCCCCGATCCGTCCCTCGAGCACAGCCAGTTCCACGACGCCGATTTTGATGTCTTGTTGTGGAACATAGGCGATTGCGAGGGTATAGCCTTTCTTCCTGTAGAAATCGGTCACGGCCTGCGCGGCCGCCTCCAACAGCGGAAGTTCGATGGCCTGGCCGATGTACGGTTGGGTAATCGATTCGAGCTGTTCTTTACCGATGACGGTGTTGCCCTTGAACAAGAAGCCTTTGACAATGGCGCTTCGGACCGGTTGCCGGCTCGATTCCGGTTTGGGCGACGCTGATCGTTCCTCGATGGATTGTGTTGGCTGTGGCGGTGACGCAGGGGCTGTGACTTCCTGGGCCGGCGCCAGCTGTCCGGCGGTCGATTGGCTGACCGGCTCTACGTGAAGCCTCGCCGGTGATTCGAGTTCCGATTTCGCCTCAGAATCCGTCACAAGCGGCTCATGACCGTATCCAGTCATGGGCAAACAACAGACGAGCATGAACGCACACAGTCCTGCTGGTTTGGCTCGCTGGTGATCGGAGTTGGATCGCACTTCCTGCACACGCCTCGGATTCGTCGTTCGCGAACCGTCGCTCTTGTGACCTTCGTGAATCATGCGGGCTAGACCGTACTCATGCAGCTGGTGTACAGTGCATCATCGCGCTGTACATGTGGCACGAACGTCAATGAGTTCTCGTATGTTCCGATCGCTCCTCGTCGTTATCCTGTTCCTCTCTTGGTCGGCAGGTTGCGCGACTCCTCAACCCACACCGGTCGGCGCGAAGCCGGATCCAGAACAACAGCAACCTCCCCCCGAAGTGGAACG
>JAKDNQ010000414.1 GCA_030456405.1 Nitrospira sp. | reverse complement strand
GGTTTGGTAATGTAATCATTCGCGCCCGCCGCAAAGGCGGCTTGGAGATTCGAGCGGTCGTTGTTGGCCGTCACCATGATGATGGGAATGTCGCACAGATGCAGCCGGCTCTTAATCTGGCGGCAGGCTTCCACTCCGTCCAGCTCCGGCATGAGGACGTCCATCAGAATCAAGTCAATCTGAGTAGGCGACGCTGCGCCGTCCATGTTGAGCATGGAGAACGCCACCTTGGCAGATTCGGCGCTCAGGAGGTGCGTATGGCCGGCTTGCTTAAGAATCGAGCGAAGGAGGGTCTGCTGGTCTGGGGAGTCGTCGACAATGAGAATGCCCATACAGGTTCCTGTGATGCGGGCGCACATATGGGGCGAACAATTATCTTTCAGTATAGCAGATGTCGGTGGGGCTATTGGAGCTTGGCACGGACGAGGTCGCTGATCTGTTTGCCATCGATCGGTTGGCCGACCACGCGGGCCATTACGGCTTTCATCACCACGCCCATCTCTTTCAGAGAGCGAACGCCGGTTTCTTGAATAGCCGTATCCACAACAGTGGAGAGTTCTTCGGAAGAAAGGGCGTGAGGGAGATACGACTCGAGAATGGCGATTTCCTGTCGTTCCTTCGCAGCAAGTTCTGCTCGGTTGCCTTTCTCAAATTGTTCGACGGATTCCCGGCGTTGCTTGATCATCGTCGTCATGACACGGCTCATTTCGGCATCGTCGAGATCTTTCCTGATTTCCATTTCCTTGTTCATCACGGCGGCCTTGACCATGCGAATCACATCCATCCGCAATTGATCACGAGCCTTCATGGCCAGTTTCAGATCTTCGGTCAGGCGGTCGTGCAGAGACATAAGAGGCCTCGAAGGAGGAGCGGGTTTGCGAATATGAAGAATACCCCTTCATTCGAGCCCAGTCAACGTGCGGGCGTCACGGTGTTGTACTCTAGCTTACAAGGTTTTCATGCCGAGCAGAGAGAGAGTATGATACTGTCAACGTCAGGTTGCGACTCAACGCAGCAAGATGAGGAAATCTTGGAAAGGCCGGCGAATAGCGAGCCACAGCTCAGCGGTTGACCTGAGGACTATCCTCACAATTACAGTGCTAGTTGTAGACCGGACAGATCAACAATATGGACAGGAGAGAATGGAAATGAATCATCGACAAAGCCGCATGCAACAACTCGGGGTCGCTATGATCGTAGGTGCCTCTGTCCTCTTGTTGATCACGGCTTGCGCCAGCGACCAGCCCAAGCCTCTTCCGCAGCCGACGCCGGACCAAGTACGAAGTCATGGCGATCGAGCGTTCGAGAAGCTCAAGCAAGAAGAGCAAGAACGCCCTCCTCAACCACCGGTGTCGCGTTAGGAACGCGGTGCCTACCGATTCAATTTAGGCAGGGTCCAAACCACAAACCGAGCAACCGGTTTCACAAGCGGCAATTCCCAGAGAAGTTGTTGCCGAGGAGCTTGTTCCACTTGGCGGGCTTCATGGAAGCTGCCTAGAAGACAGGACGAGACCAGCAGCCGCAGGACCCCTGAGAGAAAAAAGACAAAAGGCAAATTGGAGGCAGGCTGGAGCATGATCCCTCCCCACTCGATGCGTGAGGGAAGATGCTCTACCAGCCAGCTTCCAAGCAAGGCCCCCATCGACCATCCGACTGCATTGACCGTGCTATACAACGCAATGGCTTTTGCCCGGTCCTCTGGCCTGACCGAATCGAACACATAGTTTTGCAAACCCAACCCCAAGCCGGCCCAAATGACGCCGCCCAAAAAGTTGACGGCTAAAAGAAAACCTAGATTTGTACTCACAAGATAGAGCATCGGCAAAAATGGCACCGCGAAGCCGGTAATGGACAACAACGCTTTGTTTCCAAATCTGTCTCCGAAATGACCCCAGGCTTGCAGTGCGAGGAGTTGACCAAGGAGGCCGGTAGCCAACCATCCACCGTATCCGATATAGGACAGATGAATATCTTGAATGAGGTACAGCACGAAAAAAGGGCCTGCGATCAACACGGACGCATGCATCAATCCTGAAAAAACCAGAAATCGATGGAAGTCCTTCGTGGCGCCCAGGCGGAAGAAGCCGCGAAATGCTTGCTGAGCTTCCTGGTGAGCAGTCGGATGCTCATCTTGAACTGGTGACAAGGCCAATACCGAGAGAATGCGAGCGCTCCCAGCCAAGGCGAAGACAAGGGCAAATCCCCACCAGGCGGCGTCGGAATGTTGCCAGAGGCTCAGTATCCATCCGGCTCCGCAGAGCGCAAAGAAACTGAGGCCGGCGATAATTTTGGCCCGGTGCGCAAAATAGGCGCCCCGTTCATGCTGGCCGAGCCTATCGGCTATCAAGCTATTCCAAGCCGGCGCAGTGAAGTGCGCGCACGCGAAATACGCGGCAGCGCCACCCACGACGAGCCAGGGGCCCCACTGTGGGAGCAATAGCGGCAGCAGCACGATGGGAATCCACGTAAAAGCCTGCCCGATAGTGCCGGCAGAGATGAGGGATTTACGGTTGGGAAACCACTGCAGCACCTTCACAGAGAGAAGTTGAGCCACGGTCCCAACGAGTTGGGGCAATGCCGACAACACGCTCAGTTGGAACGGGCTTGCCTGAAGGAGCAACGCGAAGGCGGAAAGATACTGCTCCCCGCTTCCTTGCGTGATAGCCTGGCAGGCGCCGTCCCGGAGGCCGTAGCAAAGACCTTGCTCACTACCACCCTGAGGGCGGGAGTTGCTTGACGCGGCCACTTGCGGATCTTTTGATGGTTTTGGATGCACAGTATTTTAGTCTGAGAGAGACCTCAATCACATGTCCGTGCAGAAGGTAGAGAGGCCAAGCG
>JAKDNQ010000017.1 GCA_030456405.1 Nitrospira sp. | reverse complement strand
TATACAACCGGTATATATATATGAAGAAATAGCTTCTCAAATAATCGGCTTAGAAAAGAGAATTCAAAAGCTTAAAATAAAAATCGAAGCTATTTCTTTGCATGCCCAGGAAAGGGGAATAATAAAAAATATATTAGAACAGTTCGTATTTGAAAAAGGCACTAGGTTTAAAAAAACGATTACTATTCATTCTTCAAGTATTAAAGAGGCGTTTAAAAATAAAAAAGTCGGAGAAGAACTAAAAAAACATTTGTACAATCTAGAGAAAAGGTACGGCAAAAGAACTGAAGTTCAAAATGTGTCTTGTTCTTTCGAAGTTTTCAAAAGACTGCGTAGTGAATTAACTGTTGAAGTTGATGGTGAAATTATTCGTATAAGTCTGCCATTGGAGGAGAAATATTCTGATGTACTAAGAGTCCTGGCAAACGAACTAAATAATGAGGTGATTGAATACGAGCACCAGGCAAATGCTGAAAAGGTTACATTGGCTCAATTACAAAAGGAGGATGAACAAACAATCAAACACGTGCAGGATATTTCAGTTTATGAGATAGATTTGTCGATTACAAAGCCCACTCTTTTCCCGTTAAGAGACAATATGGTTTTTGGGCATGCCGTCCAATTGTCCTTTGATCCCAACATTAGTGACTTTATCGTAGAAGCCCAAAAAATTGAAGATAGCAATTGCCCATTGGAACAAAAACGAAGGCATTTAGTACAAGCAATGCAGAAAATTTTGCCAATTATAAGAACATATATCCAGATAATGATGGGGATTACTAATCACGCCCTTCCGCCACACGTTAATAAAACAACATATAAGCCAATATCACTATAAGGAAGCCCGATTTCTGCCTGAAAGAAATGTGGAAGGAGTGAACTATATCGAGAGCATCAGTCGGCTGCTTTCTCCTCAGTTTTCTCCGTACGATCCTGACAGACTGCCCTCCCCCCTGTGTCAGAATAGTTGTCGCATCGCTCAGGTAGATTCTTAGGAACCAACGGCGGGCGAGACGAGGTCATGGACGAAGTATTCACTGGAACGCAAAGACGGGGTGTTGAAGAAGATGTTACCGGCGCACAACCGCCCGATTGCTCATCTGGCGGAGGAGGAAGGCATTTCGGCTGCGACGTTGTACCCTTGGCGAGCGCAGGCCCGCGCCCAAGGTCGGTTATTGCCGAACGGGGCGACGGAACCAGCCGGCTGGCGGGCCCGCGGTAAGTTTGCCGCGGTGGTGGAGACCGCTGGGCTGAGCGAAGCCGAACGGGCTGAGTACTGCCGGAAGGGGGGACTCTATCCCGATCAGCTCAACGCGTGGCTGACTGCCTGTGAGCAAGCGACGGAGGGAGACGAGGCCCGCGCCGGGAGACACATGCGGACAAGCTGCGCATTAAGGACCTGGAGCGCGAGGTGGCTCGCAAGGAGAAGGCGCTGGCCTGGATTTTTATAAGAAACCCAGAGGCAAGTTAAAAGGAATAACAAATTCAAAGAAAATCGTGAGTTTTTTGGTCCCACGAACATTTCCCAGACTATGGGGAGAAAATAGATGAAAGTGCCTATCCGGTTGACTCCGAACGACACCATAGGTGGGCTCGGCAGAACGGCACAGGCTCCTCTGCCTACGACCAGTTGTGTGCTTCGGAGTCAACCGGATAGGCATGTAGATGAAAATAGGAGCGGTAACAATTGGGCAATCTCCCAGAGATGATATCATTCCTGAAATTCGAGAGATTTTGGGACCTGAAGTTGAGATCGTTGAGAGGGGTGCATTGGATGGGCTCAGTCTGAAAGAAGTAAACGATTTTTATCCGGGACCACCTGGCCCTATTCTTGTAACAAGGATGGAACAGAAGTTAAAATTACTAAAAAGCACATAGTAACCAGGTTGAAAAACTGCATATTGGAACTTGAAGGAAAAGGAGTAGAAATCTCAATCCTTTTGTGCACAGAAGATTTTCAAGAAATTGAATCCAAGAATATACTGCTGCGACCGGATAGAGTATTACAGAGCATGGTCAAAGCTATATTAAAAAAAGGGAAATTGGGTGTAATAGTTCCTTCTCTCGATCAAATTCAGGCAACGAAAATGAAATGGGATAGTACTGGTTTTTCTGTGGTTGTGGGAGCAATTTCTCCCTATACGGGAACAGAGAAGGAGAAAATTGAAATAGCAAACAAGTATAAGCATCTTAAAGTGGATTTGATAATTCTGGACTGTATTGGTTTCAACAGAATGACAAAAGCAGTATTCAGATGTAACAAAAAAGCCTGTGCTCCTACCAAGGACAATATTAGGAAGAATTGCGAGAGAACTCAGAGATCGAATAACAAAATTCCTATGCCCCGTTTGGAAGAGTCAAGCCAAAAGTTAGTTGAAATTCTCCGTCGTCTTGATATTGGGGGCAACCCCCGGGCGTTATACGGTTTTGCACAGTGCTTTTTGCAATCGATCTGGTCGTAAACAGCTCTCTTTGGATTCTTTCGAAACTTTGAAGATTTTTGGCTGTGCTGTTCATTTACATGACGGCTGTCGATGCCGTTGAGCGAGTCGTGATTGGGGCGGAGAAAACGGGTTTGGATCCGAGGTGCTGCAATCCGCACTTTGTTTGGGCCACTTGGCCTGATTGTCACGTACGCACAGATTGCCGTCCTGCTTGAATATTGTTGAATCACAAATATATCTCGACTTCGTAGAGTCTAATCGGAGGCAACAATGAAGCTTCGTCGACAGCAATTGAACCATTGGCCGAAATTGTCCTGGTTTGCAAAAGTCACTGACGACACCGTGAATGTTCTTCATGGGTGTCGGGTCGAGTATTCTGACGAATGGATCTTCGAAGGAACGTGGGCAGGAGAATTTGGAAGAGGTGAGTTTGATCGCGAGGTCCCTGTCATCATCGGAACAGGAATTCGCCTAAGAGATAACACGGTGTCGTTTGTTTGCTCCACAGGTTCACTTGACCGATTATTCTATGTGAACAAAAAGAATGAGCTGCTGGTTTCTAATTCATTGGCTTGTCTGTTGTCAGTAGCTACGCTTCGTTTGGACCCCGCCTTTCCCTACTCAAAAACGTTGTTGCGTTACTTCAAAAATCATCGGTATCAACCCAAAATTTTGCCTACATTAGACGGAGATGACATCCATTTTCTGACCTACGAAAAACTCGTCCACTCCAAGGAAACGCTGGAAGAGCAAACCCACGACGCTGAAGATACCTTCACTTCGTTCGAAGAGTATGAGGATTTCTTGCGTTCAAGGATGTTAGCTATTCGAGCTAATTTGCAGGATGAGCGGCGCCGGTTCAAGGTAGCTCCGGTTGCAACAATTTCTAAGGGGTATGATTCAGCCGCCTCCGCTGCGATCGCCAAGCCCCTTGGCATTCGTTCCGCTCTTACAATCTCGCGCGTAACACGGAGGATCGATGATTCTGGTGAAGAAATTGCGGAACAGCTTGGCATCCCGGTACAAAGTGTTATTGGACGTCGATCGGCGTATCGAGACTACGATTTAGTTTTGGCGGGATTGGGTTCACCTCGTGACTTTAACATGACACTATTTGACTATCCGGATGATTTGACTCTTTTGGTTCTGGGAACTGCCGGTGATTTTGTGTGGGAAAAGGGGTTGAAGAAGGAATTTAATGATTCCAATCATTTCCTGGATCGACGTGACACAGTCAGCTGTGAGTTGGCCGAATGGCGATTACACAAAGGGGTGTTTCTTGCTAATGTCCCGTCCATCGGGGCTTCCAGAATCGATTGTTTGAAACAAGTTAACGATAGCTCTGCTATGGATCCGTGGCGGATTGGGGGTGACTACGATAGACCTATCCCACGCAGAATACTCGAACAACAAGGGGCGAGGAGGGATCAATTCGGAATTAAAAAACAAGCATCAATTTGCTGGCACCAAAATTTCCATTTCAACGATTCCGAGCAACAAAATGATTTGAAGGTATTTTTTGAACTTCATGGCAAGCGCATGCCAGGAAAAATATTGGGTAGATTTATTGATATTGCTCACCTCCTCCGGTTGGACTTAGAAGAGTTGTCACGTAAGATGAAATTCGTCAAATTCGCTGATTTTGTTCGCTTGCCGGACTACAGCGACTTACTCTTCGTTTGGGCCAATGCTCGTTTGGCAAGAAACAATTATTCTCTTGTGCCTCAAGAATCTGACCTGAAACCTGAACAAAGTTAGATAGTGACGTCACGAGATGTTAGCCTAGAGACCGATGCATCTGATTTGGACGGCGGCAAGGAATGAGGTGGAATTTTTGGCAGTCGTGTGGCGATACCACGCCACCGTTTGAGATGCAGAAAGCGTTTTCGATCAGCTGACGCATCTTGTACAGGTCTTCATCATAGGACTTTTTTTGTCCGGTTTTTTCTGGGCGGGATGACCGCTTCCATACCCTGATTTTTAGCCTGTTCGACGATCGCATGCTGTCGTACCCTCGTCGGCAATCAGGTACTGCGCCGTGAGGCCTTCGATCAGGCGGCCAGCCTGTGTGCAATCCGTCGTGGTACCTTGTGTAATAAGGACTCCGACTGGCATACCCATGCACATCCACGGCCAGATGTGTCTTGGTGGTGAAATCCTTTTTGTGCGTCTCATGTCCTGATTGCCGATGTTCTGATTGACGCCAGCCATTGCAAGGTGCATCCGCACGCAGCAGGCATGATGTTTAAACGAACGGGGAAATCAGTTTGCCAATCAAGCTATTAGAAAAACAGTCCTGTTAGCGCTCTTAATCATCTGGCCCTATGTTCTGTGGTGTGTGAATGGCTCGGCATGGGGTCCCCAAATAGCTCCCCCCTGCCGAATAAGGCCGGGAAGGTCTTTTTGTGAGATAGTGCCGGAGAAAATGTTTCTTCCCAGGTGTTATTACGGTGTTAGCGGAGTATGCAAATCAGGCAGAAATGCGGCAGGGAGCGACAAAGAGAAACAAAGAGGCAAGCGGCTGATCACTGCATAGATAAGGGGATTGCCGCGCCTATCAATGAGTTCAGCAATCCCCTCTCAACCGCTTAGAAAGCTGATGCTCTATCCGACTGAGCTACGGGCGCACGTTATCTTTCAATCACTCACGCGCAGAATAGTCTGCCATGGTCTCGGGTAGTGTTCCCGGCCTGTTCTCTTGGAGGTATTTGTGAACCTTCTGAGCCGCTTCCGTCAAGTCCCGCTCATCAATCGCATTGTACCATTCAGATCTTCTCTGATTTATGGCTAACGACCTTCCTGGCTGTTGCCGTATCTACCCCTGCCCTTCGTAGGTTCGTTGAGGCGCAGTGACGTAGATCGAACCACGTGAGAGTATAGAACCCCTTGATGGACTTGTGCTTTCCATGATATGGAATTGTCCCTTGTGGTCTCGTATTGCACCGGCTGCGTCTTCCTAAACCACAGGTCGCCCGTTCAATCCGTGTCTCTAGCTCAATCTTCACAGTGAATTGGCGAGAGGTCGCTAAGTCGCTGATCTCGGCATAGGGAATTCTGCAATGCGTTGTAGAGTTCCTTTAAATGGGAGGAAACATTATGAATGGTTACATCGTTGAGATTGAAAAAGCCACACTTAAGAATGAAAATTATCGCCAAGTTCTCTTCACCGCCAAACATTGTCAATTGGTGTTGATGAATCTGAAGCCGGGTGAAGAAATCGGCGAAGAAGTGCACAAGTTGGATCAATTCATCAGGTTCGAAGCTGGGAAGGGAACGGTTGTACTGGATGGACAACGACACACTGTAGCCGACGGATTTGCGGTCGTCACCCCAGCCGGAACCAGGCATAACGTGGTCAACAGCTCCAAGACAGAGAACCTCAAACTCTATAGCCTCTATAGTCCTCCCGAACACAAAAGCGGCACCGTCCACAAGACAAAGCAGGAAGCCGATGCAGACGAACACCATCACTTCGATGGTAAAACGTCCAAAGGTTAGGCGCAGTCATGCTCGTTTGTTCCTACCATGCTCGACCGACCGCATGTCGCAAACTATTTTAGAAATGGACAGCGCCGATACACTCACCACCTTCGAAGGAGGCCCGCCATGAAGTTCCCCTACATCATCGGGTTCGCCACAGCTGCTCTGCTCGCCTGTGCCGCTCCCAGCTCGGGCACAGAGTCGACGGGGGCATCCGCATCGCCGACAAGCCTTTCTGATACGGTCCCCCTCTACACGAACCTCGGCTCCCACCACAAACGCATCTCCACTCGAGTCCCGGCCACACAGCAGTACTTCGACCAGGGCCTGCGACTCGTCTACGGATTCAATCATGCGGAAGCGATCCGCTCGTTCACGCGCGCCGCAGTACTCGATCCCACCTGCGCCATGTGCTACTGGGGGATCGCACTCGCCTATGGGCCGCACGTCAACGCTCCAATGGACTCGGCGAGCGGAGTCGCCGCCTATGCGGCGGCGCAGAAAGCGCTGGCGCTCAAGTCTCACGTCACGGCGTCTGAGCGCGCGTACATCAAGGCGCTCGCACAGCGCTACGAAGCGGACCCACCGGCCGATCGTGCCCGGTTGGACACATTGTATTCGCGGGCTATGGGGCGGGTTGCCAAGACCTACCCCAAGGACCTCGACGCCGCGACTCTGTACGCCGAATCGCTGATGGACATCCGCCCGTGGAACTACTGGGGACCCGACGGGACTCCCTACCCCGGCACCAATGACATCGTACGCCAGCTGGAGAGAGTCATCTCGCGCAACCCGAACCACCCCGGCGCGTGCCATTACTATATCCACGCGGTCGAAGCGGTGGACCCGCAGGCCGCGGTACCGTGCGCCGAGCGGCTCGTTCGGCTCATGCCGGGCGAAGGGCACATGGTCCACATGCCCGCACACATCTACATCCGCGTCGGACGGTGGAACGACGCCATACAGGCCAACCAGCACGCCATCCACACCGACGAGGTGTTCATCGAAGGGCAGCACCCGATGGGCGTCTATCCGCTCGCGTACTACCCGCACAACATCCACTTCCTCGCCTTCGCCTCCACGATGGCAGGCCGTAGCGCGCAGGCGATCGAGGCGTCCAAGACACTTACCTCCAAGGTGAACCTCGACGCCGCGCGCCAGGTCGGGCTGCTACAAGAAATGCTGCCGTACCACGCGCTCACGCTCACGACGTTCGGAAAATGGGACGCCGTGCTTGCCGAACCGCTTCCGCCGGAGGACATCCGCTTCTCGTATGCATTGGCGTATTACGCTCGCGGCGTGGCGCACGCTGCGAAGGGACAGTGGCCGGAGGCGCAAACCGCGCTCGACCAGGTGACGGCGATCAACGCCGCGACGCCCGAGAATGCCGATGGCAAGACGGCGCTTTCGATCGCCGTGCACGCGCTGTCCGGCGAGATCGCCACCCGTCACGGCGACCTCGACGCGGGCATCACCCACTTCCGGGAGGCGGCTAAGATCGAGGACGTGGGACTCTACTTCGAACCGCCCAAGTGGTACTACCCAATTCGGCACTCGCTCGGCACCGTATTGTTGAAGGCGGGACAACATGCCGAGGCCGAGAAAGTATATCGCGAGGACCTCCGGCGCTTCCCCGAGAACGGCTGGTCCCTGTTCGGGCTCGCGCAGGCGCTCCGGGCGCAGGACAAGAACACCGAAGTGGCCGCAGCGGAAGCGCGCTTCCGCCGAGCGTGGGCGAACACGGACGTGACGCTGACGGCATCGAGGTTCTAGCGGATTGAGTGACCTTCTGGTTCACTCCCTAGCCTCCGCTGTAAAATGTCCGCTCGTGATTTGCTCGATTGCATACCTATGTGCAACCTAATCGGATTGGAGGCGACCGTGACGAAGACTCAAGGGGAAGCACTACTCGTGAAGTGGAAGCAGCACAAGCATTCCTACAAGTGTCCGCACGCCGCCGTGGATATGGAATCGACTGAGGACGGTGACTACACCGGCAATTATCGCTGCCGTGCTTGCGGCGCCGTGGTTGACCCACCGCCAAAGGCCTATCGCATTCCTTCGACTTGATGTTCGCAGTTTTGTTGCCTTAACAGGATGCTGAAAAAGTCCGCTAGCGGCGTTCTCGCGTCGCTCAGAGGCTCAACGTTGAAGAGAGTTTTTCGGAGACCTGAAGCACTGGCGGGGATTTTCCATTCGCCAAGATCCATTCTACGGGCGAACGGCTTCACAAAGTGCGGTCCGTACCTCCTCGCCTCTTCGCTCACTGCGGCCTTGCCGGACAGCCTTTTTGAGCATCCTGAGACTATTTTGACACCGACACCATAGGGAAGGTTCTAACGGCATTGGGCATAAATCGAGTTTTCTGCAGCCTGCTAAGACACGTATTTCCTTCGCCGCGCCATTGCGAATTCCGACTCGCCCATCCTACAATATGGCTTCCTGTGAGGTTTTCATGCCCGTCTTAATTCGCCCCCGCCGTCGCTTCTCTGTTCAATGCCTCATCACGTCTTATGGGTTTGTAAACAGTTGGGTAGGGGGACTCATGCTCCTGATGCTGGTGATCAGCGGCTGCACTGAATGGACGATTCCCCCCTGTAAAGGGACACCATTCAGCACGCCTTGTGTCGGGCCCTGCACCATGGATGCTGAGCCAGCCCTGCCAAACTATACCCAAGTGACGATACCCCTCGCCGTTGTGATTCACGATAAGTATGGGAAACTGCACTGCCAAGAGATCCAGCCATGATTCTCAAACCAGATGCGGAAACCACAAGAAGGACGAAGCAAGACCTTTACGAGATCATCACCGAATGTCGCCGCACATACCCGCATCCCTGAAACTGCTTTCCTGAACCGTACCCACTAAATCGTCGTTAGGTTCTCGCCGCTATGGTCTTTTCTTCAACAATCACAGACCCATGTACAGGGCACAATTTTGAACCCGTCAAAAATTGATGCGCCAGCCGAATGACTCCCCACGTGGGGTTTGGACTTTGAAGAATTATGGGATAGGGGAGGATCAGATGTGATTTTTTGCAGGTGTTATTATGGTGTTAAGAGTGCGTCAACAAGAAGGGCCAAATGTGAAAGTGTTTGAATCACCAGTAATGACAAGGGGATTGCTCATGACCTCAATGACTTGAGCAACCCCCTTTCATACGCTTAGAAAGCTGATACTTTATCCGACTGAGCTACGGGCGCCTTCTTATGAAGTGCTGAGTAAAGAGTTCTGGAACCGTTCAGACCATCTAATTCATGTCTCAGCACTGAGCACTCAGCACTTGTCCCGGATGTGGTCGGGGCGAGAGGATTTGAACCTCCGACATCCTGCTCCCAAAGCAGGTACTTTTGCACTGTCCTGCAACACGCCGAAACGCTTCTTACCCTTATTTTATGCCCTATTCATGCCTCTTTCCGGCTTCACCCTGCTTCTCGACATTTCAGGCTGTTTCATGTAAATTGTGACCCCAATGTGACCCCAAAACCCCTGACAGGATGTCGGCGGGCTTTCTTGTTTGGGGGCACAATTAGGTTAGGATTCATAACGGAGGTCACAATGCCCTTCACGGATAAACAGGTCAATGCGTTTCGACCACGGGACAGACGGTACGAAGTCCCAGAGCCCGGACGAACGGGCCTTGGCATGCGCGTGACGCCGAACGGCACAAAGACCTGGACATTCCGTTATCGTTTGAATCGTGCACAGAGACGGATGGTGCTTGACACCTACCCTACGCTGTCGCTCGTCGATGCGCGACTGAAACTGGCTGAGGCCAAGAAGGTGTTGGAGACTGGCCAGGATCCCGGCGCGCCCGTTGCCGCGGCCCGTGCCGCCGAACGCGCGGCGCCAACGGTGGAGGAGATGGCCAGCGCGTATCTCCATCACGCGACGGAGACGATGGAACCGGCGACGGTGAAGGAGGACCGGCGCATCATAGCGGTTGAACTATTGAAACCCTGGCGCGGGCGGCTGGCGCGAGACATCACACGCCGAGACGTGATGACCCTCCTCAACGCCGTGCAGCGCCGCAGGGTGTACGTGATGCGCAATCGGATTGCGGGTGTCATTACTCGCCTGTTTATGTTTGGCCTCGATGAAGGTCTGATTGACACCACGCCCGCAATCAAACTGCGGCGACTCCAGAGAATTCACGGAAGGAAAGTGGAGCAATCGCGCACCCGGTTCCTGTCGAAAGAAGAGATCCGGGCCTTCTGGCACAACCTCGACACCGTCCCGATCACCTCATCGATCCGCACGGCGCTCAAGTGGGCATTACTCACTGGGCAGCGGCGAGCCGAAGTGGCCGGCACGCCACGCCATGAAATCGACGACACGGCGGAACTCTGGACGATCCCATCCGAGCGGACAAAAAATAAGAAGGAACAACTGCTACCCCTTCCTCCACTGGTCTTGCGCCTCCTGGCGGAAGCGGATGCGGCGCGTATTCGCCGGCCACCCACACGCCTGCATCGAAAGGATCGAGTCCCCTACGATCCGACTCCGAGCCCATGGCTGTTTCCTTCTGCTCGTCATGGAAAGCCGATCACACCGGGAGCTTTGACCTGTGCCATTGATCGACATCGGCACGCGCTCGGTATCGGGGACGCGACGGTGCACGACTTGCGTCGCACCATGGCCACCTGGCTCGGCGAAATGGGCACCGACAAGGGGCTCGTCTCCGCGCTCCTGAATCATGCGCCGAAGGGCGTTACGGACATACACTACAATAAGGCCTCGCTGTTGGGTCCCAAGCGCCATGCGATGAACATATGGGCCGCGTGGCTTGAGCGTGTGATAGCCGGAGAGACGGTGCCTGAAAATGTGATGCCGTTTGTACGGAAGACGGGACTTCCCTCCCCTCACATTCGCATGTGAGAGTCTGGATTACACCAGGTCAATCTTCAAGCGTCTGCTGACCAGGGCGGCGGCACGTTGCAGGCTGGACACCGTCACATCTGACTTCGCACTGAGGATACGGTTCACCTGTGTCCGGCTGGTCTTGAGCTTGATTGCCATGGTGCTTTTAGAAATATGCTTCTTCTCCATCGCCTGTGAAAGCTGCCAAGCAATAACTTCCTTGATCGCTTGTTCTTCTGTTTCTTCAAAAATCCCTTCCTCCTTTAAGAGATCCTCAATGGATGAGCCGAAGTGTGTATGCTTTTTCATTTCTCTGGTGTCACTCCCAGTGCGCGCAATCCATGCTCTAACGTGGCTTCCGCATACTGATTCAGGAGCCGCTTGAGCCGTGGATTATGCTTGAGCGCATATTGTGCCAACTCTTCCCCTAGCCCCATCGCGCCCCGTTGAAACGTCTGGACCATCGCCTCTGTCACCGCCTGCTGAAGGTGCATGGGATCATCAACGGAGTTGTGTGTTCGCCCATTCTTTTTTGGCATGCCTCACCCTTTCTCCCCGTTGAGGGGCCTGACTGTGTCATGCTCTCCTATACTTGTGGTGGCGTTCGCTACCGTACATAGCTCAGTGTACTTCAAAAGGTCCATGTGATCCAGCACGGTTTAGAGGGTGGCGGGATATAGGAAAAGTCCCAGGATGTTTCCCAGCCCTCCCCCCTCCCAGAGAATTTTGTCCGACAAAGTGCGCCAAACCCCTCTTGTGTTTTTCGGTCGGTTATGTTATCCCTTGTGACACGTAGAGATATCACGAAACGGCGCGTGGCTCCAAAAGCAGAAAAAGCCGCTGTACGTGTAAATAAATAGTTCGGGCACACTCGGACCAACCGAAGGCCAATTTGAAGAGGATTCTGTCCTCTTTGGATTGGCCTTTTTTTGTTTTGTAACTACAGGGAGGCTGTCAATTGCAAGGTTCACACGCACTCGTCGATGTCACGGCGTCATTCAAAACCTTTCAAGCAATCTAGGGAGGCTAGCATGCATACGGAGGAACTAGAAGTGATTCGAGAGCGCGAACGGTTTCGAAAGACGGCAGTCAGCCGCGTCCAATGGTGGCGAATGGAACGAGAAGGTCAAGTACCTAAGCGTATTACCCTCGGCAAAAATAGTGTGGGGTGGTTGAGGCATGAAATCGAGGGGTGGCTCCGAGCCAAAGCGGACAGCCGCTAACCAAGGTGCCAGACATGAATGACATTGAGCACCCGTCAACCGCTGCGCCCATGCCCACGACAACAGCGCCGGGATTCCAAAAGGTCTCAGAGATTCTGCCAATCGTCCTGGCGGGCATCGTTCAGGCAGCGGCGGCGCAGCAGGCCGATCCATCGAGCTTCGAGGACCGAGGCTACCGGATGGTCGCATGAGCAAGTTGAACCTCGATGCAGCGACGATACGCCAGGCGGCGCAAGGCCGCTGGCACAGCATTCTTGCCGGGCTCTCAATTTGTGTTCCGACCAACCCACGACAACATGCACCTTGTCCGACCTGTGGCGGTCGAGATCGATTTAGATTCGACAATCAAAACGGCAATGGAACTTTTTTTTGCAGCCAATGCACTCAAAAATCTGGCGATGGATTTCGACTCGTGATGAACGTGCGAGGCTGCCGATTCCCAGAGGCGTTACGGTGCGTGGCGGAAAGTTTGGGGCTGACTCCAACCACACGCGCCGAACTCGCCAGACCACTCCCACCTATCCCTCCGCGCGTGGACCGGAGAGCGCTCGCCTTCAAATTTGAGTTGGCCGGACTCGATCTTCGGCTTCGCGCCGGACGGATCAGAGAAACCGCAACAAATATTACTATAGACAACCTAACAGCCGAGGAGCTCGATCACGGGCTCGGGCTGGTGGCTCAAGGTTACGCCGATGTCGCGCGGGCGGAATTGTTCGAACAGGTGGCGGACGGGCTCAAGTATAAGGACTTTCTCGAAAGGAAAAAACTAGATGAAAAGCATCGCGCCGCGTGACGCGGAAGGCCAGGCTCCCGGACGCGCACCTACTATGGTTCGTAATGAATCGGGCGCCTGGCATAGGAAAGGCTCATCCGCTAACAGTCCGCTCAATCCCGCACTGGAGGCACTGAGGAAGATCGCCAATGCCCCATTGGGGCCGCAACTTTTGGAGCCGGTGGTTGAGGAGGCGCAGCCGCCGAACTCGGCCACTGTGGAGCCGCCCACGGCTACGCCGCGCCTGGCCGATCTGTTGGACGAAATCGTGTTTCTCATTGACCGGCATGTGCAACTACCCACTAGACATCTAAGCATGCTCATTGCAGTCTGGATTGTCGAAACCTATGCCTTCGAACATTTTAGATACTGCGGTTATCTGGCGCTCCGATCCGCCACGCCTCGCTGCGGAAAATCGTTGGTCATGCGGCTCCTTTCCCAGTTGTGCCGGGAGGCCCCGCCCGTCACTTCCACACCTACTCCGGCGGTGCTGTTCCGGTCAACGCGTCCAGTTTTGCTGCTAGATGAAGTGGATAAATTGCGAAATGCGGACAAGGAAAAATATGGGGAAGTGCTCTCCGTGCTCAATTGCGGCTTCGAGGTCGGAGGGGTTGTGGACCGCTGCAACAAAGTATCCCTTAAGGTTGAATCGTTCCCGGTCTACGGGCCCAAGGCCCTCGCGGGTATTGAAGGAATCGCCGATACGTTGGCGGATCGGACTTTTCACGTTCAGATGGAACGGAGCCCTCAGCGCATGCCTCGGTTGGTTCTTCGGAAAATGAATGATCTATTCGATCAGGTTCGGCTCGGCTTGCAATCTTGGACGGAGGAGCATGAGACGGAGATGGTCGACATGTACGACGGCCTCCCGGATGCGCTCAACTGCCTCGAACAATTCGACGATCGATTCCAGGACATTGCGGAGCCGCTGATTGTGCTGGGAACCCTGGCGGACGCCGAACGGCCTGACGGGCCGCCCGTCCTTCCCAGACTGCTTGAAGGGCTGAAAGCCGCAGCTGGACGACGTGAACCATCGAGCCGTGAGACGCAATTGCTTGCCTTCCTCGACATGGTTGAGCCGCATGTTCCTGCACATGAAGGGGGCGAAGTGTTCATGCCATCGGTCATGATTTTGGAAATGTCCAAAGATCGAGAAGAGCTCTCACGGATCGAAACCGGGAGAGCCTTGGCCGGCTTTCTCCGAAATTTCGATCTCCGTCCAAAAGCACAGTCAGGCAAAACGCGAGGCTACTCGATTTCTCGCAAGTGGTTCACCAGATGGGGAGAGCGCTATGGACGTGCTTAGGCTTACCCCCCTGTTGAAGTGTCATAGCGTCATAACGTGAAGACTGGAGCGGGGTTTGTGCGGTTTCAAAGTGTCATTCCATGCTTCCTGAATGACACTTTGAAAATGAGCGTTTCCCGCTCCCAGAGCGGGAAAATG
This sequence comes from Nitrospira sp., assembly GCA_030456405.1. Next base: position 5,871 of record JAKDNQ010000017.1, on the reverse strand, counting down.
ACGTTATGACACTTAAAAGGGGGGGGTGAGAGAGACAAGGTGGCTTTTGACTCGCAAAACGACCTCGTCCGACGGGCGCTTGCGCTCCTGAAGAAGACGCCTGCGGATAGTGGCAGGGTTTCCACGATCCAAGTCGGCGAGACGATTTCCTGGACTCGTAATGATGGGACTACACACCAAGGCTGCGTCGATTGTCTTTTCAGCGACGATACCGGGGTGCAATGGGTGCTTGTGAGCGTCGAAGAGACCTGGGCGGTCGTGAGCCTGAAGGTAGCGGCGAATGTTATGAAAGTGGAGGCGCCACCACTATGAGCTACGTTGGTACGGCGCAAGGTGTTTGTGGCCGTTGCGCTCTCCCTCCCACCCAGACCAGCCGGTGGAGACTTTCTATATCTCCTTCCTTATATAGAAGATCCTCCGTTCAAATATAGAAGATCCTCCGTTCAAGGAAATCCGCCAAAATCGAGGTTTTTGAGGTGCTCTTCATTAAGACTTCCTTTCCATGGCTGCAGGGGCGGGACAGTAGCTCACCCCCCCTGGCTGGTACCCCCTAAGCGAGCGCAACGTGTGCAACAAAGTCCTACTCATGGATGGGAACTGAGGAACACGTGATGACAGTTGAGTGCATAGGTGAAGGCTTCCTGTATCGCTCGCCAGGTGGAGAGGTTCGGCTTGAACCGGGAACGCCAATCGATCTGCCGGATGAGCGGGCAAAACGACTCATCATGAAAGCGCGAGGGAGGGTCCGGGTGATCCCTCCCGCCGTTCAACCTGGCGGAACTATCGCCTGGGTGAGGGTCAACGGGACCATTCAGACCGGCACGGTCGATTGGATTCATTGTGATGACACCGGAATATGGGCATTCGTGAGTATTGGTGAGAGCTGGACTGCCCTGAACTTAAAGTACCTCACGCTGGTATGGCCATGACTCTTCCGTCGACCTCCACACGCTGCGACGGTCCGAAATCGATCGCAGAAGCGGGTCAAGAATTCTACGCTCAACTTTTGAAGCATTTCGAGAACGACCGCCCGGATGTACGCGAGCAGGAGGCCGCTGAACTCTGAATGATGACTGTTAGAGAAATCGCGCAACGCTTCGGTGTCAATCGCTCAACAGTGACGCGATGGATCACGATGGGTTGTCCTACCTGTGAACTTGGCAGCGTTGGCCGGGGTCACGGCAGTGTGCTTGACCCGGACGAAGTTGCCCGGTGGCAGGTGGCGAAGCACGTTCCTGTCGTCACGCAAGACGGTGATAATCGTCTGCTGGATGTCGTGGCACAAGCGCTCATCGCCGTGCTCAAGCTGGATGACTTGGCGCGACGGATCAAGGTGACTGATGCTCAAGCCGCGCTCTGCATACTGATTATTTTCGAACGGGTGTATCGGAACGTAAGGCAGGAACCGCTCACGCGCGAGAAGATCCCGATCCAATTGATGCAGCTCTGCATCATTCATTTAGACTCTGTTGAACGCGGCATCATTCACCGGAGGAATGCATCATGAATTTTTTAGAAGAAGAAACGTGCAGTCGAGCGATGAACCTGCTCGGTTCACTTCAGGTCAAGCGTGACGAGGCTCCCGATGGGTCCGATGGATTCCTCGGCATGCCGAAGCGCGACAGTAAGAAATACTCAATATTGAAGGCGATCGCCTGGAAGCTGGCGTCCATTGGACACAGGCTGCATGGGTGGGGAGGGATCGATCAATACAAGGGAGTGGAAGCAGAAGCGCACAACGCCCTGGTGAAGAAGCTCGGCGAGCCGAGCCATCAAGGTGCGATTCTCATTCCCGCCGATGTCCTGGACGTCACGACCCGCGATGCGACGGTGGCTTCGGCTGGTTCTGGCGGCTTCCTCGTCGGGGCCAGCATCAGCAGCTTTGTCGAGATGTTGAAGAATAAGTCTGTCACAGCCTCGTTAGGGGTCGCACGAGTTTCGAATCAACGGGACCATGTCTTGTGGGCGAAGCAAACCGCTGGTCCATCCGTGACATGGCAAGCCAACGAGAGTACGCCGGCAGCGGAATCGACGCCCTCGTTTGTGCAACTGTCGGCGTCACCCAAGACGGCCATTGCCTATCATGAGGTCTCACGGCAAGCCCTAAATCAGTTCAGTCCGGCGGGGGAACAATTGTTCCGCAGCGCTCTTGCGGATGGAGTGGCCCTGGCGGGAGATCTCGCCGTGCTCAATGGCAGCGGGGTATCAGGGCAGCCGACTGGCCTTTTCAATGTTTCCGGCATTGGCGCCGTCACCGGCACGTCCATGGACTACGCGAAACTTGTTGAGTTCCAGACCGATGTGGCCGACGCGAACGCCGTTCTCAATCCGGGAACGTTGGCGTATGTGACCACGCCTAGCGTGGCTGCCCTACTCAAATCGCGACAGCGGTTCACGGGGTCGGATACTCCCTTGTGGCGCGGTCAGATTGCGAAGGGTGAGATCGAGGGAGCCCTTGCACTCTCCTCAAGGCAGATGCCAGCAAGCGCAATGTTGTTCGGCGATTGGTCCACGGTGTTCGTGGTCGAGTGGAATGTCTTGGAGATCCAAGTGAACCCCTTCGCCGATTTCAAATCGGGTGTCGTGGGTATCCGGGCCTTGTGGCCGATGGATGTGATCGTCACCCATCCCTCAGCATTTTCGTTGGCCACCGCGATCACATAAAATGAGATGGGTGAAAGCCTACAAAGGAAGCCAAATGAATGAGGCAGCCCCAGCACCGATACCGAAGAATGATCCAAAGCTCATGCGCCAGGTGAGAGTGAAAGTACTTAGATGTTTCTGTGTGAATGGCAAGCCGCTGTCGGTCGGCGACGAAGTGATGCTTGAATACCACGTCGCAAGAGACTTGGCGGTTTTTAAGAAGGTCGAGATGTTTCTCTCCTAACTTGGGGGGTTGTGGCGGACTGGGCCCCCCAGCCGGTGAAAACCGGCCTCCAAACCCACCCGCCGGTTTCTGACCAAACGAAGCCAGGACGGAGCGGCATTAGGTTAAAGTACTTATCTCATGTGCTAATACTTACGGGTCCTCCTGACAAAAATTCGTATTGCGGGTAAGCAAGTCCGCGATATTCGTTCAGAATGTGGGGAAAAATTTGTGACTTTCTTTCTCGCGCGTGAATCAGACAAGAACATACCTATGATGAACACAACTAGGTATTATAACTATTCGTAAATGCCGGACGTTCAAATGATTGGGCTTCAGTACAGACATGCACGTTGAGAATGTCCCCCTGTTCGGCGAAATTCGATGGAGCACCTTAGAGTTGTCGCAGGCGTTACTGTTGACGCCACAACGCGTGACGGAACTCGCCCGGCAACACATCTTACCGCCCGCTGTCGATGGCCTGTATCGGCCAATCGAATCCGTCGCCTCTTACATTCGGTACACGCGGGAGCGTGAGACAGCACGATCGAAGGCTGGCGAGGCGGTCCGAAAGCTGGAGTTGGAAAACGAGTTGCGCCAGATCAAACTACAGCGCCTGGCTGGGACGTTGGTCGAGGTCGAGCGGGTGCGGGCGGATTGGTTCGAAGCGGGGCGACGCGTGCGGGACGGGTTGCTGAATCTTCCGGCTCGTTTAAGTGGCGTGTTTGCGGCAGAATCGAGTCAGGAAAAAATCTTCGAAGCCTTTACGAAGGAAATCCATCAAGTGCTCACGGAGCTGGCGAGCGGACAATTCCCCACACCTGCGACCGTTGACAAGCCGGTAGGGGAATCCCAGAGACCAGAGCCCCCTCCTAACGAGATAGGGGCCATGGGTGAGGCAGGTGATTGTGACGTGGAAGCCCATACAGATCTTGACCGTGAGGCTGAGCATCGAGAAGATCGGTTTGCCGATGGTGATTAAGCCGAGCAATGAGCGACTATGCCGGTGGAGTCCGCCGTGATGAGCAGGAGCTACAACAGGGGGGGGAATCGGGAGATTGACACACGTTCTGCTTTACGGCTTGCCCCCTCCACGACGAACACGCGGGCGCATGACGTTCTGTATGGACTGGCGGAAGATCGTCGATCCTGGGACAAATGCGGCGGGAACGTTCACGCGCGTCTTGCCGATAATCGAGACTCTGAGCGTTGGCACCGATGGTCTTACCGCAGCGCCGCCACTTTTCTGGGCGTGCGGATCACCCGGCATTCGTTTGGCCCGAGTTCGATTTTTCCACCCAGGGCGGCAAGCAGTCGAATGAGTGTCCCAATCGCGGGGAAATACGCACCACTTTCAAGACGAGCAATCTGAGGTTGTTTCATTCCCGCTAACTGTGCGAGCTGCGCTTGACTGAGGCCTCGTTGTTCACGAAGCTTTGCGAGTTCCACCGCGATAGCCACCTCGCGATCCGCTTCCGCCACATCCTCGGCGAACTTCGGATGCTTCTTCATCTGCTCTTTGATGTACTCTCGGTTGGTTTTCATCGTCTCACCTCTTTATTGTATCGTGATACCGCTTCTCCGCCAGTTGGATATCCTTCTCTTTAAGCTTCTGCGTTTTTTTCTGCACGGCATGGAGAATCACAAACTGCTGTCCGATCACCGCGCCATAAAAGAATCGATATTCATGGCCTGACCATTCGGGCCGCAACTCCCAAATCTTTCCCCGTACATGCTTGGCAATGGAGGCGGGAAGATTTGTTCCGTGGACTTCCAATTGCTTCAGATACGAGACACACTTGGCGCGGGCTTTATCGGACAGTCCATCGAGAAATGTTTCAATGGGGGTATCCCCATGTACGGTCTCATAATAGATAACAGTCCATGACATTTGGGGAAATATAACACTATTGTTATAATCCGTCAATGAATAGCGGGGAAATCACCGGGGGGATGGAGCGGAAGAGGTACCAGGATCTTATTCTACACTGGGGCTCTCTATCAATAAGCTGGCGGGGACTCCCGCATGAGGCGTGGTACCGAGCCGTCATACTCCTTCATGTAGCACGTGACCTCGCACGGATCGCGCACGTATCCCATGAGGAACCTCACGCCCGCAGATAAGCACGATGGAGTCACCGGCTGGTGGTGTTGGCTCTTCTGAATCGTGCTCCCGCTGACGGTTCAAATTGTGACCCCACCTGTGACCCCGAACCTGTTTTAGGCTCGCTTACTCTCATAAACTATTGATTTATTTGGTCGGGGCGAGAGGATTTGAACCTCCGACATCCTGCTCCCAAAGCAGGCGCGCTACCGAGCTGCGCTACGCCCCGACTCGATCACCGCGAACTCCATCTCTCGCAACAGAACCTTCGCCTGAGTAAACGCTTTGGCGCGATGACTGATGGCGTTTTTTTGATCTGGCGGCAGCTGAGCCAACGTCTTCCCTAATTCCGGAATAAGGAACAGTGGATCATACCCGAATCCTAACGCCCCTCTCGCCTCTTCTGCAATCACTCCGTCCAACGCACCATGTGCCACGCTTACTCCGCCTAAAGGAAATGCAATCGCTGCAACCGCGAGAAACCGCGCAGTTCGTCGTTCACGAGGCACACCTCTCAATTCCAGCAACAACTTTCGACAGTTGTCTTCGTAGGTCGCATTTTCGCCGGCATAACGGGCCGCGTAGACACCGGGCCGCCCACCCAGCGCATCCACTTCCAGTCCCGTATCGTCAGCAACTGCCGGCAAACCTGTGAACTCAGCAATGACACGGGCCTTCTTGATCGCATTCGCCTCACAGGTGTCCCCGTCTTCAATCACGTCCGGGGCATCAGGGAACTCATCGAGTGTACGAATCATGATGCCCAGATCGCCTAAGAGAGCCGCAAGCTCCTCTCTCTTATGCCGATTTCGCGTGGCAAGCACCAACTCTCGAATCATCGTCTCGTCTCTACTCCAATTCGCCGATCAAATCCTTTTGCAGCGCGGTGAGGGTCTGAATC
>JAKDNQ010000413.1 GCA_030456405.1 Nitrospira sp. | reverse complement strand
GTCACCGGAGGCGAACAGGTCTGCCGTTGGCAGACATACGCCGTCGGCTTCCCATTCACGCTCGTCTTCCCTGCGGCAAGCGCCAACTCTGATTCCTCCACACGACGAGACTCGTCGACGACCAACAGCGCACGATTCGGCAGATAGCGCCGATGGACTGTTGCGAGCAAGGATTCGGTCATCGGATCGCCACGAGTTCCAACCACGACAATCTCCTGTGGTGTCGCCAGATACCAATCCAGCGCGCACAGTAGAGCCGCTGTACCATAGGCGTTGTGCGCCATCGCCAGGCGAAACACCCGGAACAGCTGCTCGGCCCGGTCATGATACCGCTGCTCTCTGGTGAAAGAGAACAACCTCAACAAGACCATCGCGACGGCGGCATTCCCGGATGGAATCGCGCTATCGGTCCCGGATTTCATGCGATGGAGGAGGGCTTCATGGTCGCGGCTGGTATAAAAACACCCCCCATCTGCCTCATCCCAAAAACGCTCCAACAAATGGTCCGTCACCTCGCGCGCTTGATCCAAATACCACCGATGCGAGGTCGCCTCAAACGCGTCCAGCAATGCAGCGGCGAGACAGGCGGCATCGTCGAGATAGCCGTTCAATCGCCCCTTCCCCGCCCTGACCGTACGATAGACCCGCCCGTTCTCAATCGCATAGTCCAACAGAAATGTGAGCGCCCGCTCCGCAGCTGCCAGATACGCCGGAACCCCGAACGCATGGTAAGCATCGAGATACGCGGACACCATCATCGCATTCCAACTCGTGAGAATATTGTCATCCCGCTGCAGCGTCGTCCGTTGCTCGCGCGCGGCAAGCAACTTCTGCCTGGCAGCCCCCAACATGGTTTCCACTTCCGCTTGCGCGTCGGATTCGGGTTGAACCCTGCCAAGCCGATTCAACACATTTTTTCCTTCAAAATTGCCGTTCTCCGTCACTCCATAGTGCCGGCAGAACTCCTCAGCCATTTCAGCTCCCAGCACCGAAGCAATCTCTTTCGGCTCCCAGACAAAATAACTTCCCTCATGTCCCTCGCTGTCGGCATCCTGCGCAGCATAGAAGGCTCCATCGGGATGCGTGAGTTCACGACGAACGTATTCCAACGTCTCTTCCACGACTTCGCGAAACCGGTCCTCTTTGGTGAGACGCCATCCATCGAGGTAGATCCGCACCAACTGCGCGTTGTCATAGAGCATCTTTTCGAAATGAGGGACCACCCACCGGCCATCCACCGAATAGCGATGGAACCCGCCGCCGAGATGATCGTAGATTCCTCCAGCCGCCATGGTTCGCAGTTGTAAGAGCGCCTGCTCTTGGTGGGAGGCGTCTTTTGTCCGAGCCGTCTGCCGGAGCAACAGACTGAGCGGCGGAACCGTCGGAAATTTTGGCCCCTCTCCGAATCCACCATGAATCGGATCGAAAAACTGCCCTAAACTCTTGGCTGCCTCGTCGAGCACACGATCCGTCAAGGGATCGTCCGACGGCTCCGGCGTACCGACTCGTTGCAATCCGATTTTCACCTTCTCCACATTCTTCCGGACATCGTCTCGATGGTTCCGGTAGGCCTCGACCACACCGCGCAAGACATCAGGAAATCCCGGCAGGTTATAGCGGGGCGTCGGCGGGAAATAGGTCCCCCCATAGAACGGTTCTTGGTCAGGCGTGAGAAACATCGTGAGGGGCCACCCACCGCCGCGCCCCAGGAACACCTGCGCCGCCTTTTGGTAGATATCGTCCAGGTCCGGACGTTCTTCTCGATCCACCTTGACGTTGATGAAGTCCCGGTTCATGAGCCTCGCAATCTCGACATTGTCGAAACACTCATGGGCCATGACATGGCACCAATGGCAAGCCGAGTAACCGATCGACAAGAGAATCGGCTTGTCCTCCGCTTTCGCCCGCGATAAGGCTTCCTCACCCCAGGGATGCCACTCCACGGGATTCTCCGCATGCTGCAGGAGATAGGGGCTGGCTTCATTGGCCAGCCGGTTCGTGAAATGCTGCCCGTGTGTGGTCGAATCTGTCATCGATGTTTCATTCTTACAATTTGGCATAGTACATTGCCCGCAGCCGCTCTGCAACGGACCTGTTAGCCCACACTATTCATGACCGTTCGTCGCGAAATCGTGCAGCCGCGTTGCGAGACAGGCACGCGGAGCCGCGAAGGACCGACGCGTACTTGAAGCAGTACGTTGAGGGACTGAGCGGCGAGCCTGCTTGCCGACAGGCCTGTCGCAGCAGCGGATCCGCGATTGCAGCAGAAGCGCTCATGAATAATGTGGGTGAGTCTATGCTATAGTTCTGCGCGCTTCTTCGAAAGGTTCACGGCATGAACGGCTCAACATACAGTGGCTCTCCCTCCTGCACTGTGATCACACTCCTGGTAATCATCCTTGTTCTACTCTCCGTGGGATGCCAGGGCATCGCACAATCCAAACAAGACCAGCATGATTGGCTTCGTTCGCTCGATAGTGTGTCAACCGAACGGATGCTCGCCGACGTGCGCACATTAAGCAGCCCGGCATTCAATGGCAGGCAGGCCGGATCTGAAGACGATCTGCGATCTGCTCAATGGTTCACGCAGCAATTAACCTCGGCCGGGCTCACGCTCCCGCTCATCGACAACACTCCACTCACTTCTCCATTTGCCCGACCAGGGGAAGGACTTCCAATAGGCGTCATGGCGTCAATGGTCCCAACCCCCCTCATCGCGCCGGATCCGGATCTTCGCACCGGCACAACAGATCAGCTCGTTCCAGCGGAGTTGCACAAGGATTACCTCCCCATCTTCGATTCCCCATCTGCCGACCTCCATGGTCAGATCGTCTTCGTCGGCTATGGCAT
>JAKDNQ010000412.1 GCA_030456405.1 Nitrospira sp. | reverse complement strand
GTTGCTCCGGTTTCGATTCGCCTGCGGCCTTGCTGAACGGCCTTTTTGAGCATCCTGCATGGCCATGAGTAATGCGGACTAAGATCGATGGTGCCTGCGTTGTGTAGAGTGATCGCGATGGGTCTTCTCATGGGCGGGATTCTTCTCGCACCCAATGCAGGGATGTCAGAGGATCGACTCGCGCCAGCCGATCGGATGTGGAGGCAGTTAATTCGCGAGGCTCAAGCGCTAGGCCTTCCAACAAAGTTCCTCGCGGCCGTCCCACCGAGCTTTGTTCAATTTGAATTTGACGATCTGCATAGGTATGCCGCTGAATATCATCCTGAGGAACACCGGATGGTGCTCAATCGTGCGCTGTCCTTTAATGGAGCTGGAGCCACGTTGCGTCCGCTCGGGCGACTTACCCATACCCAGATCGAAACGCTCTACCATGAACTGTTCCATGCCTACATCGATTATCTGGTGACAGCGGCACAAGCTTCGCCTGAGCAGGTGCCGGATCCGGTGCTGGCTTTTGCGAGAGTCCAGCAGGGCTGTCACTATGGAGCGGTGTTGATCACGCCCGTGGCCCAGAGAAAGGGCGACACTGAGGAACGGTTTCTGACCGAGCAAGAATCTTGGGAAGCGCTCAACGAAACATGGGCGGTGTTTGTTGGGTGGGCCGTATGGAACCAGTTAGAGCTTACCAGCAGTACCGGACGATCGATTCAGAAACCTGGAAAGAATCAGGATGAATGGATACGCCGTCTCAAGCAAGCCGATCGCGAAGGGATTCTTCATGGGTATTATGAACCGGAAGATTCTGGTGAACGAGCCATCGCTCGAAAGCGGTACTTGGCCCCTGCCTCTCGTTTGTCGGAACCAGAAGCCACGATACTGATGAAGGATGTTCTTGAGTTTTCCCCGAGTCTACTCGCCCGTGCGAGAGGTGCGCTTTCCAGTTCAGGGGACGAGGCTGAACGACACGGTCAGTGCGTTTGAGGGTAATACGTATTTCCATAAGATCATGAAATCGCTATAGAAACCGATAAAGACGTGAGGATGCTTTTATGAGGGTGGGTGCGATCAAAAAATAAAGTACGAACAAAAGAGCTGGGGCCGATGATGCCGGTAAAATTCCTACGAGCAGGTGCGATCTGAGAAAAAACAAGATAAATCTGCTTTTTAGCCTTGACTTCACAGGACTTCATCAATAGAATCCAGCGTTTCATAAACAAGTCTGTGTCCACAGCTCGCCGTATTCATCCTTATTCAATTAAGGAAGGGAAGCCGTGCGTGGACCGGCTTGCTTTCCTTTTTTCATCATTGCGATGGAAGAGGAAGGCAATGATACGGATACCGTATTTATTTTTTGTGTCGCGTGCAGGCGGTTTCGGGCAGGTACCCAAGTGGCCAAAGGGGGCAGACTGTAAATCTGTTGCCATCGGCTTCCAAGGTTCGAATCCTTGCCTGCCCACCACATGAATGACGCAGGCAAGTGGCGAGTGCTGAGCGAGCGTATACAACCTGAACCAAGAAGAACTCAGCGCTGAACTCGAGAAGGGCGGGCGTAGCTCAGTGGTAGAGTTCCAGCCTTCCAAGCTGGCTGTCGTGGGTTCAAATCCCATCGCCCGCTCCAGAAGACGTGAAGCGTGAATCGTTATTCGTAAAACGTGAGGCACAGGATAGAACAAGATTGAACCCACGGCAGTGGGGATTCCGAAAGGGGTGAGCCCCTTTCGTGGGGAGCGCGCGAGGAGGCTGGCCCCCTCTGCGGGAGTGAGCGAAGCAGGTTTCAGGGCTGAGCTGACGACGGAGTGCGGTTCAAATCCCATCGCCCGCTCCAAAGGGGATGTGAATCGTTATTCGTGAAACGGGTGGATCAGCAAAATTGTCTGAGTTGATTGTCTTGCGATTAACAATTAATAACGGTTCACGATTAACGAAGAGCGCCCACGTAGCTCAGTTGGTAGAGCACGTCCTTGGTAAGGACGAGGTCACGCGTTCGATCCGCGTCGTGGGCTCCATACAGAGCTTGTTCGATCTGCGGGCTCATACAAAGGGCATCGGAGACTTTTAGAAAAGGAGTGAGGAATGGCGAAGGCGAAATATGAGCGGCGGAAGCCGCACGTGAATATTGGGACGATCGGGCACGTGGACCACGGGAAGACGACGTTGACGGCGGCGTTGACGAAGGTGAGCTCGGAGAAGGGGATGGCGAAATTTATTCCCTACGACGAAGTGGCCAAAGCCAGCGAGAGCCAGGGGCGACGCGATGCCACCAAGATCATGACCATTGCCATCAGTCACGTGGAATACGAAACGGCCAATCGGCACTATGCCCATGTGGATTGCCCCGGCCACGCCGACTATGTGAAGAACATGATCACGGGCGCCGCGCAGATGGACGGGGCCATTTTGGTGGTCAGCGCGGCGGACGGTCCCATGCCCCAGACCCGCGAGCATATCCTCTTGGCTCGCCAGGTGGGGGTGCCCTACATCGTGGTGTTTTTGAACAAGGCGGATAAGATCGACGACAAGGAGCTCTTAGAACTCGTGGAGCTCGAAGTGCGGGAGCTGTTGACCAAGTATGGCTTCCCCGGCGAGAAGACCCCCATCATTCACGGGTCCGCCTTGAAGGCGATGGAAGGGGATCAGGGGCCGCTCGGGGTTCCCTCGATCCTGGCGCTGCTGGAGGCGGTCGACACCTATATCCCGACGCCGCAACGGCCGATCGATAAACCGTTCCTGATGCCGATCGAAGATGTCTTTACCATCAGTGGGCGCGGGACCGTCGTGACGGGGCGCATCGAGCGGGGTATCGTCAAGGTGGGGGATGAAATCGAGATCGTGGGCCTCCGGCCGAACCAGGCCA
>JAKDNQ010000099.1 GCA_030456405.1 Nitrospira sp. | reverse complement strand
AATCGGGCCAGGAGCGCCCTGGATAAGACAAGAACAGCATGAATCACTACACTAGGTATGGTGGGGTGTCCCTTATAATCCAAGACCAGAGCTGCGGCTAAGAATGCGATAATTTGGCTTTGAACGGCGGGCGGGAAATGCAGTGTGTTCGCAAACACAACACTATCCTGGGATGCCATATGAGGCTTGACTGTCCATCTCCGGCGAGGCAAAGACAGCCATGTTGAGCGGCCTCTTGACCGGGACGATCTTCTCAATCGTTGTAGACAGGAGACGCTTGCCACTAGCTTTCGCATGAGTTTAGAGTAGGGGGATCAGTCAGAACTAAACTGCTGTCTCTCTTTCGTAACAGCCGCTTCACCGTTGATGGGCTGCATCGTAAGCGCTTTGCGATTTCCGGCAAGGAAAGCCCTTGCTGTTTCAAGACGGCAACTTCATCTGGTTTGGCAGATGCGACAGGGCGACCCAAGCGCACACCGAGAGCCCGCGCACGATCCAATCCCGCCTTCACCCGTTCACGGATGATGTCGCGCTCCAGTTGAGCCATGGCTCCAATGATTGTGAACATCGCATGGCCAATCGGTGTCGAGGTATCGAATTGCTCTTGGAGAGAAATAAAATTGATCTTGAGCGAACGGAATTTCTCTAAGGCGGTGAGGAGATGTTTCACTGATCTTGCAAAGCGATCGAACCGCCAGACGAGCACGGCTTGGAACTTCCCTGTCCAGGCTGCTTTCATGAGGCGGTCCAGTGCGGGCCGTTTTTCTTTCGCACCCGAAAAGCCATGATCGATGAACTCTTCAACAATGGTCCACCCGCGTTGTGTTGCATGAGCCCGCAAAGCTTGGAGCTGGACTTCTGGGTCCTGCCCATTTGTGCTCACGCGGCTGTATAGAACAATCTTCATCGTCCAGTGCTCCTGAGAGCTTCCCGCATGATTATCGCTAGTCCAGACCCCCTCCAGGACGTTTTTGACCTACCTGCATGTCGTGATCGCTCATATCCAAGCATCATGTTTACAGCGTTGGTCGTGTATGTGCGGTCAACCATCTCAGTCCTTCAATCACTCGGTTCCAGTCGTTTTCTAATTCGGGTAGCCCGAAGTCTTCTTGTAGGTCCTCCAAGTCATTTCTTGTCGGCTCATCGTCTCTGTCCCTTTGCGACGCACGTTGTTTCCAGGCAACATAGGCCTCCTGACGCCTCCAGGAGATCCATCGATCTCGGATACTAATAGCCAGTTGATGTAAGGCCCACGGCTCATCCCTCGATACGCGGGCCTGCTGCAAAATGCGCTCGCACGCCAATTCAAGGCGGGCTATATCTCGTGCTAGGTTGAACCAGTCCTCGAAACTCGCCTCTTTATTGGCACGGGCCACGGCATCGGATAATCGTCGGATGGGGAGCGAGTCCCGCAGATGTTCTCGGCGGGCGCGAACAATTTCGTAGGTACGAAGGACCACATCCACTCCCGCAGCCTCCAGTCGGCTCCCCAGGGTGATCTGCTGATTCTCCCCGCGAACCACTGGTGTACCTGGTTCAACCACTGGTTCTAGTGGTTCGTCTACCTGGTTCAAAGCCGCTGGTTCCCGCCCTGGGCAACTGCGGCGGTGTCCGCGAATACCTTGGATTCCCTGGCAGATCTTCCCGCAATCCTCACATTCCATTGGCCCATCGAGGCTATTGTCTTTCATTTCTTCGCTTTCGGTTTAGTTGGTCCAACGACGCGAAAGGTGTTTCCTGTACTCTCCACCGGTACATGCTTCATGCGACATTCGTATTTCACATGGCGTTTTTGCTGAAAGAGACTATGCGAAAGTTTTCCACATCGGCACACATAATCAATTTGCATTGATGGTTCTCCTTAATCACGTGGGCGAGGCAGCTTTTCCACCCCGCCCACATGATGAACTCACCTCATGAATACTCACTACTCATCATCGACATTGGATTCTCCTTCTTCATCATCACTATCATTTTCCTCACTGTCATCATCAAACCCCAATGCATCCCCGACTACGTCGTAGACCTCCTCTAACTTCTGTCTCAATGCATCGTTGTCTTCCTGTAGTTCACGCTTCGTCATAATCGCTCACCTCGCTATAGGTTTAATCAGTTTCACTGTGCCTACACCTGAATCCTGCTGATTCATCACTGCACATTACCCGCTCATCCCTCCTTTCTTCATTCCACCTTATGCACATCAACGCCTTGGTTCTTTGATTGCTTTCACCCGTCGCCACACCTTGCTGAGTTCACGCAGACGTGTCTCTTGCTGCTTAATTTCCCCCATTTGATCCGCGAGGAAGCGAGACCTCACAGTGCTGGCTCCGCCCTGTGTCGCCATTCTCGCGTCCTCGCGGTTTGGAGCCCCTGATGGCGCAGGATTGGGAAGACCTGCTAAATACCGCTTGAATACCTGGTCAAAAGCTTCACGGACGTAACCCTTAGCCGACTTGGGTGGAGATCCGACCCAAATGTCTTGGGATCGAATCTCAAACGAACGCAACAGCCGGGCTAATTGCGCCGGTGTGATAGGACGACCATGAAGCGATGTCTGCCATGGCCGCTCCTCTAATTTCGCGAGGCGCACGCAGAGCGCACGAGAGGTAATGCGGTCCTGCTTGTCGATGGCGAAACTCGCACGGATATCATCAAGAAGCTGAATGCCAATTGATTCACCGTCTGTGTCGGTAGAACCAGACAGTGCGATTGCCACACTCCTTGCTTTCTCAGGCCACTGACCTCCAATAACTTCAGCAATCGCAATCAGAGGCGACCAATTATCAGCAGCACGATCATTCAATTGTTCAGGCATCACAGGGTCCATTTCTCGCAGTGCCGATGCATGATCAATGACCCAGCGGGCAATAGCCTGCCCCATTGCGGTAAATTCTCGATTGATTGCTTCCTCTTCTTTCCTGGTGGAATTAAGGGGGTATATCGTTTCCTGTTTTGTGCGTCGGTGCATCTTGATCGCAATGGATCGATCCAGGAGCGTGTCAGGTAATGTGCCGATTGCTCCAACCACGATAGGGCACCACGTAGAAAATGCTTTGGGCTCATGCTCGTCTCCGACACAGCGAAGGACGTAGGCCCCTTTTTTCCTATGCCCAGAATTTAGGATGGCTCGCAGTTCCGGGTGTGAATCCTTAAAAGTGTCCATCTCGTCCAACAGGAGTGTCGGGTTGTCGCGCTCGATCATCCGAAATATGCTGGCTGGTGTGGCATTAGAAGACATAAGTGCTCGTGGTGTCAGTAAAGACACCACTTCTAGAGCCGTGGTCTTTCCACTCCGTTTTTCAGGCGACAAAAATGCCAACCTTGGATTTACGTTAAAGCAGTTGTGGGCGTGGGCACGAATAATCCAGAGGGCCACCGCGATTATTGCTAAGGCAGGCAAGACGAGATGTCGGCTAATCAACGTAACAAGCTGACCCATCATTTTCTCACCATTGACCTGCTTCGTTGAAGGTTCGAATTCAACAAGCTGGAATCCAGTCTCACTCGAAGTTTTATTTGCGCAAATATGCTGCCGATGCTGTGCCAGCAGTCGATCCAATTCGCTCACCCTAATGCAGAGACGTTTCGCTTCCTTTTTTCTGGTCCGTTCATAATCGAATGACGATAGGGTGGCCAAAAAATCTAGGGCTACCTCCGTGTCCACAGTTTCATCGACCGAGAACTCAGCTTCGTCAGGATGTGAACTGCGACTTGGTGTTTCATATGCGTCGGTGCTCATAGTGAATCCTCCTGCCCCATCGATGGTTAAAGGCTAGTCCTCTCTCGCACTGTCATAGGCCCGATCGGCCTCAACATCGATAACCCACTCTCGACACGATTTGCAGGAACAGCTATACGGGTTATTCGAATCGTGCTGCTCCTCCTCGGCTATCCGTTTGCCCCACATCCGAATGACGTAATTCCAATCCATCGGTGTGCTTTCTGGTGTCCTGCTGGCCGGTGTTTCGGATGCGAATGACACGGTGTAAGGCCCATCCAGGAATTCGCCAGCATCCATGCTTTTTGAATCCTTGTAGCCTTCGCTTCCAGAGGAGCATGTAGACCCATTGTTGATCGACCTTCAGGATACGGGCGGCCTCTTCCACTGAATACAGGCCGCGTCCATGTTCTCCTCCCATAGCCGTGTGCTTCCTCCCCGTCGCGGCATGTGTTATAACGCGCTTCATAAGTCTCTTAACGGCATCAAACCAGATGTGCTGAATTGGCGATAATGGCAAAAGACCCTCAAAATTTGGTCAGACTCTCGAATACGATTCGGAAAGCCGTTTCTGGACTAGGGGGTGATCCAGACTTCATAGACTTTGTTCTGGCGTGGTATGGCCTACTAGGGCACGAAACGACTAAGCCACGAACATGGCAGTATTGGTCTACCTCTGACCAGCAAAGGAAGAAGAGACAGTTGAAAAAACAATATGGGAAAGAGTGGCGTGTTCAGTGGGAGAGAGCTAAGGCAGCAGCGAAGTTCTACAGTAGAAAAACAAGATTCAACACTAACCTATTTGCGATTGAGCCAGCACGAAAAGTACCGCACAGGATGATGAAAGACGGTTTCTGGTTTGCGATGTCGGACACGAAGAACTATTTTGCCCGACAGAGTAGAAGCCCGCATTGGAATATAGTGCAAACCATGTTCTATCCGATTTCGGAGCAGTCTCACGGATACGCGCAGTCCGAATATACCAAACGAAAGAAATTCTTGGGACGATTTGATGCCGAAATACGACTAGAAAGATTGGTATCCCTTTATGGGAGGTTCCAGCCAGTCATTCACAAAGTCATTGAAAGCGGAACGCCGTTATGGGCACCTCCGCATCGCGAGGAAACCCAGGAGATCCTGAACCGATTGAAGCCCGATGAAATCCTCGACATCATGCCTTGGCATTCTTCCCTGACCAGACAGACCCTTCGATTATCCCAACATGGAATTGAGATGAAGGAGGCATGATCATGGCCTATCCGCGCAGTGCCGTCGGAGAAGTCTTTCTGCTTGCCGCCATGGGAATCGTTAATCCTGTCCCGCTGCGGACTGGCCCTGTCTTCGCTGCGGACGAGCAAGCCGATCTCCTCGACCTCAATACCGCCACCGCCGAGCAACTCAAGGCACTCCCTGGTATTGGCGAGGCGTATGCAGAGAAGACCATCAATGGGAGCCCGTATCGGCGGAAAGATGAACTAGTGCAGAAGAAGATTCTTCCGCGAGCCACGTATGAACAGATCAAATACGAGATTGTGGCGAAGCAGAAATGAAAAGGGGCTAGCCCTCATAGAGAACTAGCCCCGTGTTGTTTACAGGTAAGGCCTGACGGGTGGCCTCCCTTACTTAGTGTTCAGGTTTTCACCAGTCTTTCGACCTTTCTTAATAGCCTTCAAAACATCATTGGCCTCTGCCATGAGCGATAACATTCTCCGGTTTTCACCCTTCGTGAAGCCCATTCATACCTGAGATCAAAAACCTTGCTGCTTTTGGCTACGGGTGAGTTTGATTTTTCGGGGATTTTTCTCTTTCGTCTCTACGGGTCAAAAAGAAATGATTGTGAGGACGAGGATAACACCCAACCTCTTATGAGTGGAATGAGCGAGAATGCGGCGGAGGTCCAATAGACGATCTAGCTAACGCCTGCCTTGGTTCGTCTTTTGACCTAGTGGTGTGGCGGCTGGGTCGTCTACTGGATACTGCATCAAGACAACTTCTGCAAAAGAAAGAGGTTCTTGATTACGCGCGGCTATGGATCTGAGTCTCCTCAACGTTTCAGTGCTATCAGCAAGTCGAAGCATGGTGTACAAGTTCGAAAGGTATTCGCCCTGGCCCCTAGCAATGTCAGTTTTCAGATAGGCATGATAGCGAAGAATATAATTTCTCACTTGCGGTTCACTATAAATACTGACCTGCTCGAATCTTGTGCGGGCTGTGGACACGGTGGGAGGAGGAAGTTGTTGCTGATTATTCCGTTCCGCTTTTTGGACAATCCTCTGGGCCTCTAGCTGTTCCCGATCAAGTTTGTCGCACTTGTTCTGGTTCCACGCCGTAGAGCTCACCCCGCGCTCACGGTCTGAGCGCATAGCTTCACACTCAACATCGTGTGTTGCATAATTTGCAGCGGCAACAAGGATGCAGCCCGAGAGGAAAGGGAGTGCAAAGAGTAAAAGAATTGAACGCCACATCTAGCTAACGCCTGCTTCGGTTGGTCTTCTGCCCTTGTGGCGGGGCGGCTTGATTGTCTGCTGGATACTGGCTCAAGACCGCTTCTGCAAAAGAAGGGGCTTCTTGATTGCGAGCGGATAGGCCTCTGATCCTCTTCAATGTTTCGCCGCTTTCAGGAAGTTGAAGCATGGTGTATAAGCTCGAAAGGTATTCGCCCTGGCCTCTAGAAATGTCAGTTGTCAGGTACGCATGATTATGAAGAATAAAATTTCTCACTTGCCTTTCAGTACGAATACTCTCGTGTTCGATTCTCGTGCGGGTACCGCTCTCCAGTGCAAAGCCGCCCTCGTTTGATTGCATGGGTGGGATTGGGTTCAGGGTGATGTAATACATATTAGGAGAGTACTCAATCATTGCATCGGAAGCATAGTCTGTCGTAGAGCCATAAAGCCCACCCAGAAGTATATTTCCCCAAAACCAGGAATTGGTTTTTGTTTGGAGTACAAGCTGTTGATCCTCGTATCCGTTCTTTTTAGCCAGAATCATCATACTCTTCGAACGTTTCACGGGCATAGTTAATGGGGTCGTGCCAAGTTCCATCCCGTTAACATAAATCCTGGCCCCATTTGGTGACGAGTTGAAAGTCACTGGTTGACTAGAGCCATCGATAATGGTCGCACAACCCGAGGTAACCATCGCGAGTACTAGGATGGACAATCGAAACTGCATTTTGACCTCCCGTCATTACCTGGTGCGATATGAACCAACAGTAGGCAAGTAACGACTTAATGCACTCCCTACACGCAGTAAGTCTATCTGGTAGTTCTATTTTGTCAATTTACTACGTCTATCAGTGGGTTAATATCACAGGGCTGTCGCCTCATACTCCCGCTCAGAAGAGGTGGCAGCATGGATATCAAACGAGCGGTGGGGAAACGTATCAAGGTCGTCCGGCAACGGAGCGGACTGACTCAGGATCAACTCGCCGAACAGGTGGGGTTAAGTCCGAAATATATTAGCGGAATCGAGCGAGGGGTTGAAAATCCCACAATGGATATTCTTATCCGTCTGGCGAAGATGCTTGGAGTCGAGCCGTATGATCTCTTCCTGTTTGGAGAATCAGAGGACAACGAGAAGGCATTGCGTAAGGGACTAGAAAAAATGGTGCGCGAAGCGGAAGGCAGGAAACTACAACTGTATTTTGATGTGATGAGGAAAATGGTTGAATTCAGCTAACACCCTTGCGTAGCCAGTTAGGCAGCCAACGCAATTCCTTCGATTTTGAAGCAAAGAGCCTTTACCAACGATGGGCATAACGGGTGCCCTCCACCAAACCGCACTTCGTGCGTGCCGCGCGCTGTTCTTCCATTATGCG
>JAKDNQ010000411.1 GCA_030456405.1 Nitrospira sp. | reverse complement strand
CGCAATTTACGGCCGCGAATGCTCTCATCCAGAGCACGACCAGTCTTGGGATCATTTTCGGTCCGGCAGTGAGCGGAATCGGGATTGCTCTGCTCGGTTCGCAAGAAGTGTTATGTCTGAACGCCGTCACGTATTTCGTGGCGGCATTATGCCTTGGGTTGGTGCGACTAGGACTCACGCAGCCCGGTGCGGGAGAGACACAAACGACCGGCGGTTCCGCGTGGCAAGACCTTATGGAAGGTCTTGCCTTCGTCGTCGCCAAACAACGCATCATCCTACTGCTGATCTTGACCGCGGGCTGTTATGGATTCGGAGCCAGCGCGCTCTCAACGTTGTTTCCGGTCTTTGCGAGAAAACTGTTAAGTCTCGGGCCGGTCGAGGTAGGCTACCTGTGGTCGTTCCTGGGAATCGGATTGCTCCTCATGTCAGTCGTGCTACTGTGGTGCACGGAAATGACTCTCGCCGACCGGGTCAATATCATCCTTTGGGCGAGTGCGGTGAGTGGGTTGGCGATCGTCTCGCTCATCTGGATCAAAGACCTCTACATCGTCAGCTTTCTCATGATCATGGTCGGAGGTGGGATGGGAGCTTTTACTCCCATCGCTTGGGGGGTTGTGCAAGAGTTGACGCCTCGCGTGATGGTGGGGCGCGTCCTCGGCCTCTATGGCACAGGCGCCATGACGGCTGCCATCAGTGGAATCAGCATGTTCGGCCAGGTCACAGAGCGGTTTGGTGAATCGATGGGAATAGCGGGCATTGGCGCGACCTTTCTGCTGACGGCCTTACTCGGAGGCCGGTTGAGCCGGTCAATCCGAAACCGATGAAAGGGCCTTATGAAATACGGGTATCGTCGGAACGATCAATGTAGCATTGTCATCACCTCCTCTTCATTGACCGATGACCACATTGAGGTTCTGAAGCAGGGCGACACGTTCGGCGTGTTCGACGGAAACGGCGACGTTCTTTCTATCAGAACAGGCTCGCAAGGCCTCTACCACGGGGGCACGCGCTTTCTGTCACGGTTTGAGCTGGCTATCAATGGAGAACGGCCATTGCTGCTCAGCTCGACCGTGAAAGAAAATAACGTCTTGCTGAGTGTCGATCTGACGAATCCCAACTTGACCCAGGACGGGCAGGTAGAGATAGAGGGCGGCGTGCTTCACCTGTCTCGAACCCGGTTCTTGTGGCAAGGGTGCTGTTTCGAACGTCTTCGAGTCCACAACTATAGCCTCCGATCCATTCCAGTTCGGCTCTCCTTTTCAGCAGAGGCCGATTTTGCCGATCTGTTCGAGGTCCGTGGGACGAAGCGAAGCCGGCGAGGCCGACGTTTGGCAGCTGTCACGCTTAAAGATGGCCTCTGTCTCGGATATGAGGGGCTGGATCTTGTGGATCGATGGGTCACCATCCGCTGCGCGCCGGCTCCGACTGCAGTCCTTCCGGGTGAGATCCACTGTGACCAGCTGTTGCAGGCAGGAGAGGCTGCGCAGTGGGATCTCACGATCTCTTGTGACATCGATAAGCCAGTCACCTGTGATTTTTCGTATGAAGACACAATCGACACAGTAGAGCGCGCGCGCCTTGCCGCGAAAGCCGAGGATTGCCTGATCGTGACATCGAATGAGCAATTCAACGCATGGTTGAATCGCTCGTTTGCCGATCTCCACATGATGGTTGCCGACACCCCCGACGGCCCATACCCCTACGCCGGTGTTCCATGGTTCAGCACCCCCTTCGGCCGTGACGGCATCATTACCGCATTCGAATTTCTCTGGGTCAATCCTACCATCGCCCGTGGTGTGTTGGCCTATCTGGCAGCGACCCAGGCGAGAGAGGTTGTTCCGGAACAGGATGCAGAGATTGGGAAAATTTTGCATGAAACACGCAAGGGAGAGATGGCGGCGCTCAACGAAATTCCCTACGGCCGCTATTACGGCAGCGTCGACGCGACACCGCTGTTCGTCATGTTGGCTGGAGCCTATTATGAACGGACGGGCGATCGCGCGTTCATCGAGCACATTTGGCCGAATATTGAACTGGCCCTACAATGGATCGATCGTGAGGGCGATCTCGATGGCGATGGGTTCGTGGAGTACAGCCGCCGGTCGAAAGGGGGGTTGATCCATCAAGGATGGAAAGATTCACGGGATGCGGTATTTCACGCAGACGGCAGCTCGGCGGAAGGACCCATCGCACTCTGTGAAGTGCAGGGGTATGTGTTTGCCGCCAAGCGGCGCGCGGCTGAGTTAGCCTTGATGCTGGGCCATACGGATCAAGCCCGCCGTCTCCTCAAAGAGGCGGCCAGGCTTCGTGCTCAGTTCGAGCGAAGTTTCTGGTGCAACGATCTCTCGTCCTATGCCTTGGCTTTGGATGGGCTCAAGCAACCTTGTCGAGTCACGACATCGAATGCCGGCCACAGCCTCTGGACGGGGATCGCCAATCGACAGCATGGTATAAGAACGGCCAAGACCTTAATGACCGAGGCGTGCTTCAACGGATGGGGTGTCCGAACCGTCGCCGCAACGGAGATCCGCTTCAATCCTATGTCGTACCACAATGGATCTGTCTGGCCGCACGATAATGCCCTCATCGCGGCCGGGATGGCCGCGTACGGATTTAAGCAAGGCGCCTTGAAGATTCTTTCCGGTCTCTTCGACTCCAGCCGATTTCTCGATTTGCATCGGCTACCTGAACTGTTGTGCGGGTTCTCGCGACGTCAGGGTGAGGGCCCGACGCTGTATCCGGTGGCCTGTAGTCCTCAGACCTGGGCTTCAGTCGCATTGTTCATGCTGCTTCAGTCCTGTCTCGGTTTGCGAATTGACGCTCCGCTCGCCAGGCTGTCGTTTGTACAACCGGTCTTGCCGCCTTTTCTGGAGCACATCGAGA
>JAKDNQ010000098.1 GCA_030456405.1 Nitrospira sp. | reverse complement strand
ACGAGAGATTTTATAGGGGATATCAAAATATGGCCAAACCCACATTCGCCAGTCAAATTATTTGATGGCTACCGCCTTGACTTCTTTGAACGTGGTCTGGCCAAGCAAGGCTTTTTGGACTCCATCCTGCATGAGAGTTGTCATCCCTTCTTCAATGGCGACTTGTAGCATCTCTTCAGTTCTCGCTTTCGTCTGAATCATACGTTTGAGTGTGTCCGACCCTAGAAGTAACTCATGCAAGGCCACACGTCCCTTAAAGCCGGTGCGGTTGCAGGTTTCACATCCTTTTCCGCGGGTCAGGCGGAACGTGTTGTCTTGAGGAATGCCGAGCTTGTCCCAATGTTCAGGCCCATAGCCCTGACGGATTTCTTCATATTCTACCTCTGTCCCGACATACTGCTCCTTGCAGTCCTTGCAGATCCGGCGAGTAAGACGCTGGGCAAGGACTCCCAACATCGCGTCGGCAAAACTAAACGAGTCGCATCCCATATCGAGCAGTCGAGTGACGGTTTCCACTGCGCTATTTGTGTGGAGTGTGCTCATGACGAGGTGCCCGGTCAATGACGCTTCAATGCCGATTTCTGCCGTTTCTTTATCTCGCATTTCTCCGACCATGATCACGTCTGGGTCGGCCCGAAGAAACGCGCGCATCGCAGCGGCAAACGTAAAGTCGATTTTCGGCTGAACTTGCACCTGCCGGAGCCCATATTGTGTGATTTCTACCGGGTCCTCCGCCGTCCAAATCTTAATATCCGGTGTGTTGATGAAACCGAGAACGGAGTGCAGGGTCGTGGTCTTTCCTGAGCCGGTTGGGCCAACGCAGAGAATGATGCCGTAAGGTTTTGCGGCGATACCCTTGATTGCCGCAAGATTCCGGTCAGAAAACCCCATCTTGTCGAGAGGCAACGGTTCGCTGCCCGCGAGCAGACGCATGACCACGTCTTCGTTATATCCGGCGGTAGGTATCGTGGCGACGCGCAACTCGATGTCCTTGTTATCCGACATTTTAAATTTAATCTTGCCGTCCTGGGGTTTACGCCGTTCTGCAATGTCGAGGTTGGCCATGATCTTCAGACGCGATACGATGGCGCGCCGATAGCTTTGTGGAATCTTCATGTATTCGAAACAGTCTCCATCGACTCGGAATCGGACAAGCGTCTCACGCTTTTCGCCATAGGGTTCGACGTGAATATCGGAAGCACCCTGTCGGTAAGCATCTGCAATGATCTGATTAGCCAAACGCACGATGGCATTGTCGTTCTCGTCGAGGCCTCCTCCAGCGTCCTCAGCGGCTGCTTCTTGGGCTTCGCTGACGAGCTCGCCGAGAATATCGGAGACATTTTCGTCTAATTTTCTAGAGGTATTGGTGTCCCCCTGCCCTGTAGCGGAGCCGAGAAACTGGGCGATATCCCGACGGAGGCTGATTGCAAAGCGAATGTTCAAACCGGGGAACGTCCGCTTAATATCAGCCACACGATCGAGATCGCCGGGGTCGTCCGTCAAAATTTCAATGGCGGTCCGATCCCGCTTAAGCGGCATCCAGTGGTTTTTTTTAAGGTAGTCGACGTTCAGATTTTTTAGGAGTTCAACATCGACGAGTGTTCGTTCGCTGTACTCGATGTAGGGGCATTTGTAAAACTGGGCGAGTGACTTTCCGATCTCGAGTTTCGGCACCTTATATTTTTCGATCACGAGACTCTCGAAGTCCGATACGCCTTTCCTGGACTCGGCAATGGCGTTCTCCAAGTCGCTCTGAGTAATGTGATTGTTCGAAACCAGACGATCGAACTTACTAGGGTTTTTCTTTGAGACTTTGCGGAGATTGAGGAAGGCAATACCGAGCGCTTTTGCAATCTCCGCGACGGATTCTTCGTCTTTTCGTGTGAATCGTCCTCCGGTTTTTTTGTTGAGAAGTTGGAGAACACCCATCAAATACTTGTTGTCTGCCACGATGGGATAGGTCAAAACTTGTTTCGTTTTGAACCCGGTCCGTTTGTCGTAGGATGTGTCGTGAACGAGTGCGGGGTGGACGCCCTGTAGCTCTGCGATGTTATACGCGTCGGCGATGCTCACCGGCCGGAGATATTTTGCGCAGAACCCCGCCAGGCTTTGTTCGGAGATCGGAATTCGGAATTCCTCGACGCTATCGATGTGAGGGGCTTTTGAGAAAATTTCTTTCTTCTCCGAATCGAACGCGTAGATGGTAAGGTCTTCGGCGTCGAAGACGCTGAGCAATTCTTTGCGTAGATCGAGGAGGATATAATCAAGGTCCCGCGCCGCATGGATTTGGTCCGTGATGCGCTTGACATGTTCAGAGAATGTTATTTTCTGTTGTAGATCCTGAGGGGTTTTCGCGACAGGATTGGCTTGCATTCCAAGGGCTCCTAGCCTTCGGCTATGAAGACTATCGTCGTATGCTCAATGACGCGTGTGTAGGGTGTCTGTGATGACACGTGTTTTGAGGCAACGATTAAAATTCAGTGTAGCTGATCGAGGTTGGAAGGCAAGGAAAAGGTAGTTTCAGACTGGGAATATTGACGGAAGTGGCCGATGGAGAATCAATCCAATGGTAGGCGACACGGCATTCAATGTGTTCGTATTCGTAACAGGTGAGCCGTGGCGTGGGCCGGAGGCAGCTTGAGTTTAACTCCGTCTTTTCGAGTCTTAACCTCGACAACTCCTTCAGCGAGACCCTTGTCTCCCACGACGATTTGAAATGGAGCTCCCATCAGGTCCGCATCGTTGAATTTTACGCCTGCACGCTCGTCTCGATCGTCCCAGAGTACTTCGAGCCCTGCCGCTTGCAGTTCGTCATAGAGCTGCGCCGTGACTGTGGCGGTGTGTGTTGATTGGGTGAGCGGAAGGAGATGGACATGGAACGGCGCGATTGGATAAGGCCAGATAATACCTTTTGCGTCGTGGTTCTGTTCAATCGCTGAAGCGGCAGTTCTGCCGACTCCGATGCCGTAGCATCCCATAACAGCAAGGCACTCGTGACCATGAAGATCGAGGAAGGACGCCTTCATGGCTTCGCTATATTTGGTGCCGAGCATAAAGACGTGTCCGACTTCAATGCCTTTCGTCGCCTTCAATGTTCCGTCTTTTTTCGGTGACGGATCTCCAGCGCAAGCGCTGCGGAGATCGGCAAACTGCTCAACTTGAAAGTCGCGATCCCAATTGGCATCGGCATAGTGCGTATCGCGCTGATTGCCCCCGACGATCACGTTCCGCAAGGCTTTGATCGCATGGTCGGCAATAACCCGGACGTGTTTCAGGCCTATGGGGCCGGCAAATCCAACCGGTGCGCCTGTGACGCGCTCGACGACGGTAGGATCTGCAAGCGCAAGATCCGTCACGTGTAGGAGTCGTTGAATTTTGACTTCGTTCGCCTCATGGTCTCCCCGTATCAACACGGCGATCATGTCTGTTCCTGTCGAATAGAGGAGTGTTTTTACAAGATGCGCCGGGGAAACGTTTAAGAATTTCGTCACCTCTTCGACGGTGCGGCAGTGGGGTGTTTGGACGAGACGAAGTGGCTGCGCGACTTCGGTGTTGATATCGGTAGGGGGCAGCACTTCGGCCTGCTCGATGTTGGCGGCATAGGCGCCGGTATCGCTGTAGACGATGGTATTTTCTCCCGTTTCTGCAAGTACCATGAACTCATGAGATGAGCTGCCGCCGATCAGGCCCGTGTCGGCTTCTACGGCACGGAAGGTCAGGCCACAGCGGGAGAAGATACGATGATAGGCGTCATACATTTTTTGATAGCTGATCCTGGCGCTCGATTCGTCCTGATCGAAGCTGTAGGCGTCCTTCATAATAAATTCTCGGCCGCGCATGAGTCCGAAACGGGGGCGAATTTCATCTCGAAACTTGGTTTGGATTTGATAGAAGTTCAGCGGCATCTGCCGATAGGAACGAACTTCACGCCTGAATAAATCTGTAATCACTTCCTCATGGGTCGGACCCAAGCAGAACTCGCGTTCGTGACGGTCTTTGAATCGGATTAATTCCTTACCGTAGAAATTCCATCGGCTGGTTTCTCGCCATAACTCCGCGGGAGAGGCAATGGGCATCAGGAGCTCCTGAGCCCCTGCCCGGTTCATTTCTTCACGAATGATCTGTTCAACTTTTCGAATGACCCGGAGTCCGAGCGGGAGGTAGGTGTAGATGCCGGCCGCCACTTTGCGAATCAAACCGGCTCGGAGCATGAGCGTATGGCTGACGGTTTCCGCTTCGCCGGGGGCTTCTCGCAATGTGGGGATTAAGAGCCGAGAAGTTCTCATGATGGCGCGAGAGCGGATATGAGGTCAGTAGGTCTGAAGGTCATCGCATCTGACGCATCGGTGAGAGAGGAAATGTTGTGCTGACCAGACGAGTTCGACATTCAGACTTTCGAACTCATGTCCTATTTAAGGAAGATTCGCTCGAGGTCATTCCAGAACGCAAAGATCATGACACCCACTAATAGCACGAGCCCGGCTTGTTGCGCGAGTTCTCTCTGGCGTTCACCGAGGGGTTTCCGAAGGATGCCTTCTATCAGAAAAAACAACAGATGGCCACCGTCGAGAATAGGAATGGGAAGTAAGTTGAGAACGCCGAGATTGATACTTAGCATGGCGATAAGATAGACCACGTTTGAGGCGCCTTGCGCAGCGGCTTCTCCAGATATATTCGCAATCGTCAGAGGCCCCCCGATATTTTTGCTGGAGATATCCCCTACAATCATTTTGTAGAGGCCGATCACAGTCAGCTCGGTCAAGCCCCATGTGGCTCTTAAGCCGTCATAAACCGCTAGTAAGGGGGTACTGGAGCGTATGAGTGAACGGCTGCCTGGTCCTGCTAGGCCGATCTTGCCGACTTCGACCGACTGGCCGTTGACCATCTCCTTTTCAGCAGAAGGTGTCACAGTCAGAGAGACTCGTTGTCCTTCCCGTAAGACCTCTATGTGAAGTTGATGGTTGGGATTGTCTCTTACGAGACTCGTCATCTGGGACCACGTATGGATCGTTTGGTCTTCGATCTTGACGACATGGTCCCCAATTTGAAGTCCGGCTTTTGCCGCAGGAGAGCTTTGTACAACTGAAGTGACCAGTGGCGGTGTCTCTTCGATGCCGAGATAGTAGATGGGTTCTTGCCCAGGGGACTGTAGTCTGGGTGCAGTGGTGGGTGTGATTGTCAGCGTCTTACTTTGTTCACCTCGTGTGACCTCAAGGATCAACGGCTGTCCCTTACTCTTTGCGACGGCATCGAACAGTTCCGCTCTCGTTGAAATATCGCGTCCGTTGACTCGGCTTATATGATCACCAATTTGAATGCCTGCTGTATCGGCTGGAGAACCGGGAACCATTGCTTCAACGTCGGGGGTGAGATCCTGGAATGATGGGATAGGAAGCGGAGCGCCGGTCGCGAGCCATCCGGCAAAAATGAGATAGGCAAGAATGAAGTTAAAGCCAGGTCCTGCAGCGACGATCAGGACTTTGCCCCATAAACTTTGATGCGCAAACGATCGTGCACGATCCTCCTGGGTGGTTGCCTCGGTCTCATCTTCACCGAACAATTTGACATAGCCACCGAGCGGAATGGCTGAGAGGAGGTATTCTGTTTCGCCCATTTTTCTGCCGAGGAGTTTCGGCCCGAAGCCAAGTGAAAATTTAAGGACTTTCACACCGACCCAGCGAGCGGCCAAGAAATGCCCGAGTTCATGGAATGCGACTAACACGCCAAGCACGATCAGGAACCACCACGCCTTCTGCATGAGCAACCAGATCGTATCGGGGGACCAAGTTATTGCCATGAACACAGTATATGCTCCTTCGTGTAGACCTGGCAGGATGCTGAAAAAGTCGCTTTTCTCACCCGCCCAACCCTGGTGCGCCAAGACGCACCTTCACCAAGCTTCGTTCTCGCTTCGCTCAGAGGCTCAACGTTCCGAAGCGTACGCCTCACCTCTTCGCTCGTTGCGGCCTGGCCCGCGGAACGGCGCGTCTTGGCGTGTCGGGGTTGGGCGGGTGAGCAGTCTGGCCTTTTTGAGCATCCTGCCCACTATTCGGGCACTATCATCGCACCGCACAAAAAGCGATGCCTTTCAGCATCCTGCTAGCGAGCCAACGCCACGACCAATGATTCTGCCTTCTCGCGAGCCCAGCGATCCGCCTCCAGCGCATCGTCCAACGACTCGACGTCTTTGGGAATGTGGAGATCCATCGTACTCCGAATGATTTCAGCAATAGCGGTGAACCGGATGCCTCCGTTCAAGAACGCCTCAACCGCGATTTCGTTGGCGGCATTCATCGTGGCGGGCATTGTGCCGCCGATCCGCAGGGATTCATAGCCGAGACGTAAGCAGGGGAACCGGTCGTCATCCGGTTTGGAAAACGTCAACTTTCCCATCTCGGTCAGATCCAACGAAGGCAGATCCAAAGGCATGCGTCCTGGGTATTTCATCGCATAGGATATGGGTGTTCGCATATCCGGCAATCCTAACTGGGCGATCATGGAACGGTCCACATATTCTACCAGAGAATGAATGATGCTTTCCCGATGGATCATCACTTCAATTTGAGACTCCGGGATATCGAAGAGCCAGCGGGCTTCTACCACTTCCAACCCTTTGTTCATGAGGGTCGCAGAGTCGATCGTGATTTTAGCGCCCATCTTCCAATTGGGATGTTGGAGCGCTCGTTCAGGGGTGACGTCGTGTAACTCTTCCTTGCTCAGGGTCCAGAGGGCTCCGCCGGACGCGGTTAAGATCAGGCGCCGGACGTCCACTTTACGGTGGCCTTCCAACGACTGGAAGATCGCGCTATGTTCGCTGTCGACGGGGAAGATGCGGACGCCATGCCGCCGCGCCTCGTCCTGCATCAGTTTCCCTGCCATGACCATCGGCTCTTTATTCGCTAACGCGACTTGCGTCCCACTTCGGATTGCCGCAAGGGTTGGTACAAGACCAGCCCCACCGACGATGGCGGAGATGACAAGGTCAACGTCTGACGCGCGGGCTACCTGAACGAGGCCATCCTGCCCAGATAAAATTTCGACAGGCAAACCTTCACAACGTTCCTGGAGCCGGGCGGCAGCAGCGGCGTCCGATAGGGCAACCACGCGAGGCTTGAAGCGTCGGATCTGCGCTTCGAGCTTTTCGTCATTGCTGCCGGCTGTCAGCCCTGCCACGCGAAACTCTTCCGGGAATCGGTCCACAATATCGAGGGTGTTGGTACCGATCGATCCGGTCGATCCAAGGATGACGATCGTTTTCATACAGCGCTCCTTCACTCAATGACGCGTAGCCGGCTCACTATCGTGACATAGTAGTAGAAGATGGGGGCAGTGAACAAGAGACTATCGAGACGGTCGAGCATGCCTCCATGACCAGGAAGTATTCCGCCGGAGTCCTTCATGCCGACGCTACGTTTTATGGCCGATTCTGTCAGATCGCCCAAGAGACCTGACAGCGTCAGCAGGGTTGCCAGGATCAAACAATCGAGACCGGAAAAATCTGGGAAAAACCACCAGCGCGCCGCGTACGCGACCAGTATGGCACTGATCAAACCGCCCACCAAGCCTTCCACAGTTTTTTTGGG